>QKEH01000094.1 GCA_003252385.1 Bacteroidota bacterium
AACACCCTTACCAATTGCTAGTTCTTCCTGTCAACTAGGCGAATCCAAGAACGTTTCGTCTTGGTTACCTGTGATTATGGCAGTAGTAGCCTTGTCTGGGCTTGTTTTTTCGGGGATGGAATAAAATTCGTCCCAGTTAGTTTTGCCACATTCATTAACCGTCCATTTTGTTCAAGACGTGTTGAGTTGTAGAACTTCCAGCGTTCGTATTGTTTACGTCCGGAATGTTTTCCCTGGTATTGTCCTTCCCAGGCTTAATCGACTGCTTTGGAGATCTGTTCGAATGTTTCCCCTATTGCCGACATGGAATCAATGAGTTGCCAAGTATTCTGGGCTTTCATTGAATTAATCATATCCAAAGTGCGTAGAATTAATAAAAGTGTTTTATTCATCCGCAAATAAATATTAAATTAAACAATATCAGCATGTTGAAAAACAGATAAGGAGTTAAAATTTCATCCCCGTACTCGAAGTACATGTGTTTGTGCTTATCTGTCGATGTCAGTTAATAATTACGTGTTGTAGTGTTCTTTATTCTTTGATATTGAACGGGGCATTGCTGAGAAGATTGGGCAAAGTTTTCTTGTTATGATCAGACTGTGCTCGCCCATTTTGATATTACCACATATCTCGAGTGTTCCGCATCTTCTTATATTTGCTGAAGGCATGTGTATGAATCTATCCAAGTTAAAAATAAGTAGCGAATACTGTTTGCGGTTACGCAACAATGCTCTTTTTTTGCCATAACAATACCAAGCATAAAATATATGGACGCACAACCAACAGTGAGTGTTATTATACCGGCTTACAACTCCGAGAAAACCATTGGTAAAACCCTGGATCATTTGCTCCGTCAAACCGCTGATGCGAATTTATTGGAGATAGTGGTAGTGGATTCTTCCAGCGAAGAATCTTCCAAAACCCAGTTAGCAAAGTATGAGAAAGAACATGAGAAGATACGTTATATGGTATCCGGTGTTCGCGTTATGCCGGCTATTCAACGCAATATTGGAGCTAAAAACGCTTCGGGCGACCTCTTGTGCTTTATCGACTCCGATGCTTATCCGGCACCCGATTGGATCGAGAAAATAATAGAAACCTACCAACAAGGCTGGCGCGTGGGTGGTGGCAGTTACGGTGTTCCGGATTTTCAACGGAATAGCAAGCTGGCACATGCCCAATACTACCTCGAGTTTAACGAGTACATCGATTCCGGCGCACCCCGTATTAAGCGTTTACTGCCAACTTGTAACCTTTTCTGCGAGCGAAAACTTTTCGAAGAAGTGGGAGGTATTCCAGAAATCCGGGCATCCGAAGATTCGCTATTTGGGCTCAAAGTAAGTCAGAAAGCACCGGTGCGGTACAATCCGGCCATTCGGGTCTACCACATTTTTCGCGATAATCCACAACACTTCATGGACAATCAGCAGTTGCTGGGTAAATACATCTACGTGTACCGGAAATACTACTTCAACAGTTTCTACCTAAATGGCTTTTGGCCATTGGCGCTTCATCCGGTCTTAATAACCGCCAAGTTTGTACGTATCTTTGCGCGTATTGTCAAAGCCGGCCCAAAGCATACCCTGAAATTCTTCTGGTCCTCAGGACTGTTTATGGCTGGTTTGTGCAATTGGAGCAAAGGATTTCGGCAAGGCCGTAAATTGTACACCTCCCTGGTAGCCGATTTTATTGAAAAGCATTAGAATACGTTGATCGAGTTAATTATTTTGAATGAATAAAGAACGGAAACACCCCATTTTGGTAACCGGCAGTCATCGTTCCGGATCAACATGGGTTGGTAAAATTCTTGCCACCGCGCCCGGTTTACGTTACGTACACGAGCCATTTAATATTGACCTGGGCTACTATAAATCGCCATTCAGTTGCTGGTATACATACATCAGCGCCCATTCCAAACCCGAACTCCAGAAGGCCGCCAGAAAATACCTCCACTCTTTTGATGAATTTTCCACCAGATTTTATATGGAGCGAATGTTCCACATTCGGTCACTGCGGGATGTACAGCAACTTATCAACGACCTGAGCACCTACCCTGGAACTACTCAGACCCTGATGAAAGATCCTATTGCAATGCTTTCGGCGGAGTGGCTGTATCAGGAAATGAATTACCATGTTGTGCTCACCATTCGGCATCCGGCAGCATTTGTAGCCAGCCTTAAAGTCAAGGAATGGCATCACGACTTTAATCATTTCCTTCGGCAAACCGATCTCATGCAAAATGAATTACAGGAGCATGCCGCTACCATAGAACACTATGCTAAAAACCCTCCGGACGTGCTGCAACAGGGAATCTTACTCTGGAATATTTTATACTCCATGGTGTCCAATTACCAAAAAAAGTATTCTTCCCAATGGTTATTTGTGCGGCATGAAGATCTTTCATTGGATCCCCTGAAGGAGTTCAAGAGGCTCTTCGACCATTTAGGATTGGAATTCACCAGCGACACCCGAAAAATAATTATTGAATCGACTACCGGATCCGGTGTGAGCACCCGCGAAACAGATGTATTTAATGTGAAGCGCGATTCGAAGATGAATGTTAAGGCATGGAAAGATCGATTGACCGAATCGGAAATTGCTAGTATTAAGGAAAGCACGCACCGAATTTGGCCATTATTTTACACCGAAGCCGATTGGTAAAGGAAAACTGAGTAAAAACCAAC
Source organism: Bacteroidota bacterium (assembly GCA_003252385.1). GTDB lineage: Bacteria > Bacteroidota > Bacteroidia > Bacteroidales > UBA10428 > UBA10428. The sequence goes on from QKEH01000094.1 coordinate 2,685, forward strand.
GACGAAGTTCCTAAAAGGTTAGCTCAACTGGTCAAAGATTTTACAGACTTCATAAAAGTCCCGATTGTTTTCCAAGAAAAGCTTACGAAATTTGATCCAATATCACTAATTTAAAGTCTGAAACCCTGTTTGTAAACTGCTGATAATGTTGTTCTGCTTAACCGTTGCAATAGCGCAATTTTCGGCACATGCTCCGGTTCGTTTTTGAATGGCAGCGAAAGTTCTGCATTGAATATGAAGTTATAACTTCCATTACGTAATTTACGTATAGGATGAAAAATTGATCATTCGTCAAAGAAATTGAGACTTTGGTCAAAATTAACTAAAAAATGGGCAAGATGAGGATTTCAGGTAAAACCAAAGACACCAGACGGGGCCTGCTCAGCGTAGCAGTTATCGTATTCAGTTTGATGGGATTATCCCATGCGAATGCTGCCAATTACTACTTCTCAAGTACCCGGGGAGACGACAACAGCTCCGGCACTCAGCCTAATCAACCCTGGCGAAGCGTTACCAAGTTGCAGAACACTCTAAACACCATCCAACCCGGCGATGTGATCTATCTCGAAAAAGGGTCGGTGTGGTATCAAACATCTCTTTCCATTCAAAACAAAGCAGCCAATGCGAGCCACCCTATACGAATTAAAGCCTATGGACAAGGTGCCATGCCCATACTCTCTGGCGAAAAAATACTGACTAATCCATCAAAATCAGGGAATGTGTATACTTTCAACGATACTGACATTCCCGTGGTATATGTTACCGATAATTCACGCGGGCGCCGGTTTTTGGGTAGTGTGGCTATTGATGGGAAATTATATAACCCTGCACGCCATCCAAACGGAGATGAGTACTACCTGTCGACAAGTACGGGTTCAACCTACCTTACCGATGATTTAAGTTGGGATATCAATCAGTGGCAGGGTGGCTTTATTGGACTGAAGAACGTAAACTGGCAATGGTCAACGGTACGCATTCTATCCAATACCTCCAATCAGCTCACCACCACTCCGCACATCACTACCGGAGGGGGTATTGGCACGCCGGGAGGACAGAAGTATTACTACTTTTTAAATGCGGAACGCGCCATGGATTTACCCGGCGAATGGGTATACCGAGATGGTCAACTAAAAGTATATTGGGAAGGCACATTGGGACAGGTGCGTGTTTCGGTGATGGATAGAATATTGGACATTAACCAGTCGGATTATATCTGGGTGGATTCGGTGGAGTTCCGGGGAGCGAATTTTTACGGTGTTAAAATTAACCGGGGCGACTACAACAAATTCAATCATTGTAAATTTTCCGGTATTGGAGAATATGCTTTCTATGTATATGGCACCTGGACCGCTCCAGGCCCTGGCATATACGGAGAAAGTGAAAACGATGAAATTAGCAATTCGGAATTTGTTGATGTTCGTCTTTCCTCCATCTTTTACCGGTATTGCCGTGGTGGTATTGTCCGCAATAATTACATACACCGCAATGCCTTAACCGAGGCCTATCATAACATGTACGAAGATTCAGAATCGAACCCGAACCATGCATACGCCATTTCGGTTTTTAACAATCTGAATCTGAATCCGGTTGTTGAATACAATTTCATTGATTCCACCGGTGCAGGGATTATTACGCATTACAATCCGTATGAAATTAATATCCGATACAATTTCATACGTAATTATGGAATGACCGAACGTGGCGATTTAGGTGGTTTTTACCTGGTATCGGACACGTACACCTCAGCCAATAAGAATTTCAAGAGAAATTTTGTAATGGATGTCCATGCACCAAAAGGTACGCTGTACACCCCTTATTCCGACTCGTATACTCATGGCCTGTATTTTGACCAGGACAGCTATCAGGTACATGGCGATTCGAACACCGTGGAGAACTGCGATATTGCCATATATACCAATGGAGGAAAATACCGGTCGTTTCGATGGAACAACGTTCTAAACCCGGTAATACATGGGCTGCATCCTGCCCATAAGGCGGTTATTGCCAACTCATATACTATGCCATTGGTAAACGGGACTAATGCCGAAAGCGATGTATTCACCTATAACACCGTGGTCTACAACGACCAGGGAGGTGTTGGATATCGTTTCTCCCGTTTGTCGAATTATGGTTGTGCCCTGCCCATTCGCGGACAGATAGATTATAACTCCTATTTCGATCCATACGGAACTTCACCGACCATAGCCCAGATTTACGAACTGTATTCATCGCAGTATCAGTTTAATATTTCGCAATGGCAGGCTTGGTCGACCTCGTGCGAAGGGGTTACGAATAATCCGGGAGTACATTCAACGTACAACAATCAACATTACAGCGATATCAAGTTATTTAAAAACTGGTCGGCACAATCCAAAACAATTCCTCTTTCAGGAACTTATGTTGATGCACAGGGCAATACCGTAACCGGAACTGTAACCATTCCTCCTTTTTATTCCAAACCATTATTTCTGGTAAGTGGCGATGGTTCGCAGGACAACGACCTGTATATCGACTCCACGCTGGTTCCTGCACTAAAGGCCATAGGTGGTGGATCGGCAGCTGAACCGGTTAATGTGGCACCGAATATTGATCCTGCTGAGTTTAGAGTAGTTCAGATGGATGTACAACCCCTCGATATTGGTGATGTAACATTCTACGATCTGAATTCCGAACAGAACCTGACCCTGTCAATAGTCAGTGGCAATGATGCAGGGCTATTCCAAATAACCCAGGCCGGCCGCTTACAGTTTACCACTTCCTCGGTATCTTTTACCGGCAATCCGGCATATACACTTACTGTAAAGGTACAAGACAATGGCAGTCCTGCACTTTCTGACCAGGCTTCTATTGTTGTATCGTTGGTAGCTACTCAAACCTTTGATGAAAACTCGGCACCGAATATTGATCCTGCTGAGTTTAGGGTAGTTCAAATGGATGTACAACCACTCGATATTGGTGATATTACCTTCTACGATATGAATTCCGGGCAGAACCTGACCCTGTCTATAATCAGCGGTAATGATGCCGGGCTATTTCAAATAACCCAGGCCGGCCGCTTACGGTTTACCTCCTCTTCGGTATCGTTTACCGGCAATCCGGCATACACACTTACCGTACAGGTACAAGACAATGGCACTCCGGCACTTTCCGACCAGGCTTCTGTGGTTGTATCGTTGGTGGCTACCCAAACCTTTGATGAAAACTCGGCACCTTCCATTGAGGCGCAAAATTTTGAAGTGAATGAAGTTAGCCCGCTACCGCTTTTGATTGGTAATGTAGCTGCAACGGATGCAGATGAAGGACAGAACCTGAGTTTCTCGATTCTAAGTGGCAACGAGGATCGGATCAGTGGTGGAGGAGATTTGTACTTTACTACCGATGCAGTTGTATTTTCGGGCAACCCGAACTACCACCTTATGGTGCAAGTGAGCGACGATGGCAGCCCGGTACTAACCGAGCAAGCTGCGGTGCAGATTTCCTTACTAGCTGAGGCGGTTGACGAAACCGGGAATACCCAGCCTGTTATTAATCCTCAGTCCTTCAACACCAGTGTCGATGCGGAATTGTATGTGCCTTTTGGTACTGTCGAAGCAAGCGATGCGGATCTTGGACAAAATCTGACCTATTCGATTGTTTCCGGCAACCTGGACGGTCTGTTCGATATCGATCAGGCAACCGGTGAGCTTTCACTCGTGAGTTTACCCAATACTTACGAATCGGTTTCGTACATTCTCAATGTTCAGGTAGAAGACGACGGCGATCCGGTGGAAACTGCACAAGCCAGTATAACGGTGTTAATTTCGGCCTCGGACGATGTGTACTTTATTAACCCGAATGCTACCGGTACGGGTGCCGATGGTTCTTTTGAGAATCCCTACCACAGCTGGTCGGAAGTAGATTGGCAAGATGGAGCAACCTACCTTCAAAAAAGAGGAACCACTGCCGAAGAAGCAAAAATACTGGTATTAGCCAGCAGTGTTACCCTGGGCGATTATGGGAATGGTGCCAAACCGGTTATTATCAGCACCGCTACCGATTATGCTATCAAGGTAATTGACAAACATGATATTTTACTCAAAAACCTGGAGGTTGTTGCTCCGGATGCGGTGGGTGCTGTGTATTTCCTCGGAGCCAGCTGCGAGAATAATTCCATTGAAAATTGTAAACTATCCGGCGCAGACTATGGTCTTAGGGTAATTGACGGAGGTTCGTATACCGTGAAGTACTGCGAATTTAAAAACGAGGTGGACGGCATCTATTCCATTTCCCAAAGCGTCGAGGTCTATTACAGCGTGTTTATCAGCCACAACGTGGCTATCAACCTGGGAAGTTATTCTTCCGATGCCCTGATTTCGAATAATGTATTTTATGATAACAACCAGGCGGTTTCTTCCTCGTATGCCGAAGTTGAATTGTATAACAATATTTTCTATCTGACAACACCAGGCGCCAAGGCTATCAACCATCAAATGGACAAACTGGTTTCGGACAATAATATCTTCTACCCCGAACAGGAAGGCTTTATTGAAATTGAAGGCCAACAATTCGAAGATCTTGAAAGCTATCGCACGACACACCATCTCGATTTGAATTCGTTCTCGGCCGATCCTCAGTTTATGGATATTTACAACGAAAATTTCGCAGTAAAAGACCAGTCGCGTGCAATAGATGCCGGGCGATCTGTAGGCATCAGTCAGGATTATTACGGACAGGCTGTTCCGCTGGGTAATGCCCCGGATATTGGACTGTCAGAAAAACTAGCGCAACAGGTATTATTTAGTGAAGAAACAGAATTGTATGGTATGGACTTTGAAGCCTATCCGAATCCTTCGGATGGACGGTTTAACCTGGCTTTCAACAATGCCAGCAACCAGGTATCCGATGTGTACATCAATACCCTGGATGGCCGGCAGGTTTATTTTGAGCAGCTGACCATTGAGGGTAATATTGTCTTCGAGATTGATATCAGGGGGAACAAGCCCGGAATGTATATTCTAACCATTCGATCGGGAGACAACCTGTATACCAAGCGCTTGATTGTTCAATAAAAAACTTTCCATGAATTCATTTGTTGAATGATTGATTGACGCGATTCAGACGGTACTAGTTAGGAAGGGCTTATTTGATCTATCAATAAGCCCTTCTTCATTTAAGGTTCATCATAATCAAAAGATCTACAAAAAACGGTACATCCTTATTCGCTCACCTCACAGCATTGGATAGCCTCGTCCTAATCCAAAGTTGATTGTTCTTTGCTAACTATTTTAGACTTCAGAAACCATTAATCCAGATTTCGCAATGGAGAAATTAGATTTTAGGATATCCTTGTAAGTCTCACAGCAGAAGTATTGCAAGAGTTTTCTTCTAAAAAGTTTCTAATGCTAAGCTTCAGAAACTTATTGTAAATCAATCATTAGTATTTCTAATGCTTGATCTGGCATTAACTCATCGGTTACTCTAAAAAACCAAATGAACGTGATGGAAAAAGTTCCCGTTCAAAGACCGACTCCTCCAGGCAACTGGGGAAAACATTTCCGTATTCTTTTGAATCCATTAAAACCTATTACCTTCGACAGCCAATACCAAGTCTGTTAAATCGTATGAAAATGATTGTAGATCTTGTAGGATGGATAGGTTCGATACAAATCCTTCTGGCATATTTTCTGATTTCCACCCATCGGGTAACCAGTATGAATGTGTTTTATGTACTCTTGAATGTTGCAGGCAGTTCTTGTTTGCTTTACAATACCCTGCATTACAAAACCTACCCGTTGGCCACGCTAAATCTGATCTGGTTCTGTATTGGATTGTATGCTTTGTATCGGATGATAAAACGATAAAACTGAGGCTCCTCCAAACCAACATGGAAACCATACAGCGTATTGAACATTGAATAACGGCACTTGTTGCTTGGACAGGAAATCTTTAGCTACTTTTACCCCCGAATGTCAACAGGGAAAGCACAATATCAGGTAAACGACTGGCTGCCTACCACACGCAAGGAATTAGAGCTGCGCGGATGGGACTCAGTGGATGTCATCCTCTTTAGTGGCGATGCTTATGTGGATCATCCCAGTTTTGGAGCAGCTGTGATTGGCCGCTTGATCGAAGCGGAAGGTTTCCGGGTTGCTGTGGTGCCCCAACCGAACTGGCGCGATGACTTGCGCGATTTTAAAAAACTGGGTAAACCCCGTTTGTTCTTTGGTGTAACCTCAGGCAGCATGGACTCTATGGTGAACCACTATACTGCCAATAAACGCCTGCGTTCCAACGATGCCTACACGCCTGGCGGTCAATCGGGTTTTCGACCCGATTACGCCACGGAAGTTTACACCCAGATTCTTAAAAAGCTGTTCCCCGACACCCCTGTAGTAATTGGAGGCATCGAAGCTTCGTTACGACGGGTAACCCATTACGATTACTGGAGCGACCAGCT
>QKEH01000017.1 GCA_003252385.1 Bacteroidota bacterium
ATACCATATTCCATAGCAATCTGAATATAGTCGTTGTAGGCAAACAGGATATCATCGGCCAGGTAAGCGTTCCGGGTGTCATTTGGTGTTTCGGAAAAGTACTGTGCCTGTGCCTGGCTGTAAGTCGATTTAAAAGAGTCGAAGCCATAACCGAGAAGGGGTTTCTCCTGAATAGCTTGTGCACATACTTTCCAGATAAATAGTCGGCCATCGGCAGAATCCTGCTTGAGAGTATATGCCTTATAAAATGATAAGCTAAATACTACAGCTGTTAGGATGAGAACGGGAATGTAGCGAACAGCTTTCTTAAAAATATAGTCCTTGACACTAATGAGTTGTTTTCTGAAAACAATTAGAGCGATGATAAAAGAGGCAATCCAGGCGGTGCGGGCCATTGATAAAACCAACACCCAAAGAAAAAGTAAGGCAGTAAAGCCCAACAACCAACGTACCTTCCTTTTCTGTTCCTGGAGTAATAGGCTTAAAGCAATGGCATAGCAAGGCAGTAATACATTTGCCAGGTCGCCCGGATTGCCATAGGTACCCCCTAATTTAAACCCTAATAAACTGGGCAGTAGCGAAAGCCACTGTCCAACAGCATACAATGCCTGTACAAGTCCGAAAAATACGAGGGAGTACAGTACCCAATACCCGGTTTTGCTATTTGCACCGCTTAGGTTCCGGATTGCAAAATAGCTTAGATATCCCAATAGAAACACCACTCCGTTTTCGGGGCACCGGTTGAAAGGAGGTGAGCTGATATACCGGATCAGAAAATAGAGTAAGGAAACCAGGATAATGGCATCGGGTTTATTAATTCGGATGCGTTGTGCACCCAGATGCTTCCAAACTAGTAATTGTCGGAACAGCATCAGGGCGGAATACCCCCCAATGAATGCCAGGGCATAAGTGCCTATCCGAATCTGGTTGAAATATTTTGGAAATGCCGTGGCAACTGCTGTGGTGAGCAATGCCAGTGACAGGTATATGGCAATATGGGCTTTTTTTGAATGCATTTCGGAGAGGGCTTATAACCGGCGAATATTGATCTCATCAATTTCCAGGGGATATTTTTTCCTGAGTTCTGAATAGCGTACTGCAAGGCAACTATCTTCTTTTACAGCCTTTAACTGATCTTCAATTTGAGGATACATTTCCGGCAGGGTGAGCTGATAGCTGCCTTCGCTGCCAATACAGTAAAACAGCGCGTACTTATTACGGTATGCAATAGGTTGCGACAAGTTACCGGGTGTGAGTGTTTTTATCTCCGATAAAGTATTGGCATCCAGCTCCTGATTATTATGGAGTTTCACTTTATGCCCCTGCAAGGTTTGCGAAAGGTTATAGAGGTATTTACTTTCCATGATTAATTCCGGCGAGTTCTCTCCGTAAAACTGCTGTATAGCCTGCTGATTGTTCATGGCGGTAAAGGAATCATCGAAGAAATAGCAGTTGAAGATGAGCTGCTCGGGTTCGGTAAATTCTTTGCTGTGCTGGGTGTAGTGGCGTTCTACTTCCGAGGTGTCAACACGTATCCGGCTTGTAATCTCATCATCGATGTATTGGTAATATACATAGCTATCCATAAAAACTTTACAATCGGCAAGGAACAGAGGGTTGTCGTATAAACCCAGTTGGTGTGCCAGGTTCATCAGGTAGTCGTTATAGAAATACTGGTGCAGCGCATCGGTGAGTTCTTTTTCCGTGGTAACTACGGGATAGCGTGGATAGTAGAAGGCAGGTTCAATAAACTGTTGGAAATAGATGTCTTTGTGTTGGTTGTTTAGGGTGTAACTAATCACCAGCGGGTCACCCGGGTAATTGCGCAGATCGTTTCCCTCTTGAATATACTCCATAAGGGTGTGGAAGGCTGTGGGGTTTATTTGGGGCTTCCCTTCGCCAAGCATTTTTACATCGAGAGCCTGGTCGTTTTCCTGTTCCTTAATCATGCGGAGTTCACTAATGAAGTTTTGCTTTTCTTCTTCAGTAAGTTGTATGTCTTCAATATGGTCGAGGTAGAAATAGAAGTAGGTGTTGCCAAAGTGTAGCAAATCGGAAATCTGCTTTTCCTGCATGTTCGAAATGTAATCCGCTATTTCATAGAACTGCGTAAAGGGCCACTGCAGGGTGGTGGTATAGTTGCTTAAATAGAGGTAGTCATCGCAGCGATCGATCACCTGGGCTAATTCCGACAGGTTATTGAGCACCGTGTCCCCATCAACCAGACGACAGAAACTTACTTTATCGTTCACGTTCACTACGGTAAAATAGTACAGCTTGCTGCGTTTTTTTATTAGCTCAGGGGTGAGCTGAGAGGCTTCCTGAAGTTTGGGCTCTTCGGTATGGTTCCACAGGTAACCGCCTTTCGATACCATCAGGTAGTCGGCATTGTATTGCTGTTTTTTGCGAAGCTCGGCAATGGTGTCGTACTGCTTTTGGTAGGCATCGGCAACAAGGAAATAGCAGTCCGTTAGTTGGTTTTTAAAATTTAGCAGGGCTTTCATTGTTTTGGGTTGCCCGGGCTGGAACATACGGGCTACTTTTTTCTGAAGTACATATTCGCTCAGTTCAAAATCGCCTATTTTCAAGACAATATGCTCCTCGGGGTTTTTCGGGGTACAAGCTATAGCGGTTAAAGCTAGGAGCAGGATAAATACGTTATTTTTCATGTTTAAAGGGTATTTAAACTCGAGTTGTTGGGATAACTAATGAATGATTCGTGGTGATAAAAACATAGCCCACTTTTAATAGTTGATTAAGCGTTATTGTTTATGTTATTACATTAAGTAATTTGAAGCACGCCAGCCTGAGGCCACAGCTAATATTGCTCCACTTCCGGCGGGAACAGAACTACCCCACTCAGTAAAATTCACATAGAGATTGTACCTGGTCACTTGTTGATTTTTAACTAAACGTGACCATGCGAATGCAGCTTTGCCTGTTTTTGATTCAACGCTATGGTTAAGAATACATTGTCCGGCTGCATTAAAAAGCATTGCACGTGCCACGCCGTAGTCACATATTTCAGCATAAGCAACGAAATCATCGGTAATATTCACATATACGTTTTTATCCATGCCAGAAGGATAATAAGGTTTCATTACGTAGGTCCAGTCGTTAACAAATGAACCAAAAGCCATACTGGATACAAATAGCGAAATAATCGCAAGAAAAATTACTTTTTTCATAATAGTTGTTTTAATGATGAATTGATATTTAGCGTGGGCTATGTTTCTGATTTATGGGGTTTGTAAAAACCAGTGTTGGTTGAAATACCCTTGTTCTTTCAGGTATTGGTCGAGCGAGTCGCAGGCGTATATTTCGTAGTCGTAATAGCCGTTATGGGCAGGGTTGCCTTTTCGTAATCGTGTATATTGTAGTTTGTTCCCTCCAATAAGCAGGAGGTATTTTTTAGGGTTTAACGGGTTGGGGCAGGCAATGGTATACCCCAGCGAGCTTCCTGTAAATGTTTTGTTAGCGAGTGTAATGGCATTATCCGAAAGGGTGAGTAGAAGTTGGGGATAAACCCTTTTAAAGAAGCGGTTAGTATTTGGGTTACCAAAAAGCACCAGGTTCGAATGGCAAATGTCTTCATCGGTGATTTCTGAATCCTTCTTTACACGCGGGCTTACAAAGAAGTCGTGTTCCCACATTTTTGCAAATTCGTCAGCCAGGGTATTGGCCTGCAGGTTTTCGTTTATTGTACCGCCGGTACTGGTCACCAAAAGAAATTTGTCGCTAAAAATGTTCATGACAGGGCCTTCGGTATATTGGTTTTTTTCGAAAGGGTACTCTTCCTTATCCTCAGTGAGTTTAAGAGTAATTACCGCAGGTAAAGGGGGTGTATATTCGGTGGTGGTACCGTTGATCGTTATTCTAAGGGTTTCATTCGTATCGATGGGTGCCTGGTGGGGGAGTATTCCCACTACACTGGCCTTTTTGGCTTGTAACCTAATGGTATTCCCATTAGCTCGCGCATGAGCCGTTGCTTTACTGCCAGTTTCTTTCGGGAAAACCTGGAGCCAGTAAGCGGTATGCGTTTTATTTTGTGCGGTAGAGTAATGTATTTCCGAAGGAATGGCTACCTGATTCTGTTTAAAGAATTCAAACATCTGCTCCTGGTGGCGAAGGCGGGGATAAGCTTCGAAGGTAAGTTCGGGTTCTATCTCGAAACGTATTTGCGAATTGCCGTTTTGCCGGGCTACTTCAACAAAGTTCTTGATGGAATAGACAGGGGTGTGGCTGTCGAGCTCGCCATGGATAATATAAACGGGGGTGTTGGTGAGGTTCTCGGTAAAGTTGAGCGAGTAGTTATTGCGCATCCAACGGTTGCCTGCCGGCATGGCATAACCTCCCACAATGCCCAGCGAGGCAAATTTGTGGGGGTATTTACAGACCATCATGGTAGCCAGCTCGGAACCGCCGCAGTAGGCAAACAGGTGGATGCGGGTGGTATCGATGTTGTAATCCTGCTTTACCGCCTCAATGGTGTTAAAGATATTTTTTATGCCAATGGGTTCCGTTACGGTTCTTTCAAAGGTGCGGGCGTTGGCATGCACAATAATCATATCCTGTAAATCGGCCTGCCACTGGTACATTTCGTGGATGTGGATGTCGGCAACAATATTGCTGCGCAAAAAAGGAATGTGCTCTGCAAATACCCACGGAACAATAACCACCAGGGCTTTGGGCGTAGTGTCGGTTTGAACGCTTTGCGGGCTTTGCACCACGTAGTATTGCTTTTGCTCTTCGATATCGGATATGAAGGCTCTGAAATGCGTACCCGGAACATGCTTAAAAGCTTCCTTCCCGTTTTCTACCGCGCTTACTATTTGTTGCAACTCGTTGTACAGGAATACAAAGCGCCGTTCAATTTCGCGGTTTTCGAAAATGAAGGAACCGGTAATACGCAGCTCCTTACTTACATCAAGGTCGAAATCGGTGGGTACACTCAGGTAATCGGGTTGCCGGCCTACGGGAAACGAGAAGTACAATTCGTTCTTTGCCCAGGGGTTCCATTGAGTTTGAATTACTGTTCCCCGATCCAGGGGGCTGGTTCCCAATACCTGCATATCGGCCGTTTGCTGGTAATTTACGGGGAGTACCGAATCGCCCTGTTTGCGGTAGAATTCGAAGGTGTTAAGCAAACTGTTGGATGCCTGCAGCCCTGTTAATTTTACAAATTGGGGTCTGTGGAGCGGAACCACTCTGCTGGTTTTTAGGATCAACGAATCGAGTACCTGGTAGCTTTTTCCGTCTACCGATTCGGAAACCTGCAGGTAATCGGAATTCTTGTAATGGTTGACTAGGATACGGTAACGGTCGATTAATGCGGCAATATTATGCGCCGAGCTTTCGTTGCTTATCTTCTTTATACAGGCTTCAGCTTTCGGAATGAGTTTTCTGAATGCCTGGTGGATGTCGCCATAGTAGAAGTGTTGGCGATAGCTTTCGCGGTTGGTGGTAATCCGGAGTTCGTAAAGGCCTTCGGGGCAATGGTGGAGCGAAATATCGCCTTGACAGGTTGCGCTGCATACGAGATGGTTTTCCGTATCGATAATTTCAACCGAGCGTATGGTATCTACCGGGTGAATTTGGGTGGCAAAACGCAGGTCTCTTTGAAAGGGAACTACCGGGTTGCGAATAAGCATCTTTTCCAGTTTCAGCCAGTAGCTGTTAAAGCGGCGGGGCGAACAGTAATTTAAAATAAAGTGCCAGGGCTCTTTATTATTATACACTTCCCAGGGTTTGTTGGTGTTCGAAAGTTTAACGATCAGCAGATTCTCTCCCTGCTTCAAATGGGCAAAAACGTAATTTTGGAATACCAGCCGGTACGTGTTTTTAACCGGCAGGTCGTGAAAGGTACCGTTGAGAATAAGCTGTGCGTTTTCATCGCTGCCGGTCATAAAAACCAGGTCTTGTTCCCGGGAGCTGTTTATTACACAGGCGGCATACAATATACCCGACTTTTTGCTGTTGGCAATTCCATCGAGCTCGATCATGCCATAGCGGTTGTGGTAGCTGTATTCAAAAGTATCGGGGGTATAGAAGAGCGGTAGGGGGTGGATAGGTTTTAGTTGCTCCAGGCTTTTGGCGTTAGCCGTAGCTTCGCAAATGCCAAAGCTGGCTAAGTTGTCGTACTTCAGAATGGTGTCGAAATGGATCGAATCGGAATAAAAGGGGCCTATCAACTTCCAGTTCTCCAGGGCATAATCGGCCGTGTCGGAAAGTTGCACATACTGATTGGGAACAGCAACAGATCGGTTACAGGCTTGGAATAAAAGCGGCAGGATGAATGCGATTGGCAGAAATATTCTGAAATTCATTGTTGGTCGGGCATTGGTTGGAGTGGTTAGATTTTAGGAGGTGGCAGGGGTGAAATTTTCACCGATTGTATTGCAGTATATATTATTGTTTTGTTTATGGTAATAAACCTGAATGGTGTTTTACCCTAAACTTTAGTGGATAATTTTGAATAAAAATTGAGAGAATGGGGGTGTGTAGTGTTGTGATATACTGTTATATAGTATATTATCGGTAATGTGAATGGAGGGTAAATTACAGGTAACAGATACTGAATTTGTTGTTTTTGTTTACCGTTTGTTGCATCAGAAAACGATATTCGAAACACGTGGTTGTACACTACGGCGTTGAAATCAGATCCATAGAATTTCCTAAAACCGAACGGTGGTTACTATTCTATACGGATAGGAAAAGAAAGTATTTATTTTATTAGCAATATGGTGTAGGAGCTGTGGAAATACTTTATTGCTGCTTATGTTATCGGAGCTGGTTTACCATAATTTTTCTGCCCGGTAACCTATTGTTTTCAATGTTCAACTGCACATAGTATGCCCCAGAGGGGAGGTGGGGAAGGTCGATACGTTGCTCGCTGCTTCCTGTGGGAATATCTATTTGGTGTACAGTTTTTCCCAGCAGGTTAACTACCTGAACCTGTAAAGGGAGCTGAAGTGGAGTAGCCCATTGTAGGGTGAAGTAATTGGTTACCAGGGTGGGGGCGATGGAGAAATCAGCTGCCCGTGTTGCTGAAATAGTCAGGGCAGTAGGTATCAGGTCGATAATTACATGGGACAAGTGCGTGTAGATATTGAGCTCGGTGGGTTGGGCGGAATAGAATACGTCGGAATAATACCGGTCTGCATATATCAGCAAAGCCTCGCCCAGCGGATGAGCTTTCAGGTAATAGCTGCCCGGGCAAAGGGTTGAAAAAACGTATTCTCCGTTGATTATAGGGGTGGTGGCAAACGGGATTGAGGGGTATTGGGTTTTATACAAAAAGGCCGAGCCTTCCGGTAATGGTTCGGTTCCGCAGAATACTTGTCCCGAGAGGGAATACTGCGTTTCGGGGCTGACTACAAGGGAATCGGAATAGGTGGTGCCACACCGGTTTTGAGCGGCCAGGCGGAACGTTTTAGGCAAACTCGCCATGGCTGTATTTTGTATATTCAGGTTCGTAGTATGGGTATTGGAATAGCTGTTGCCTGGCACTATATTGATCCACGAACCGGCAACAAGTTCCTGCCATTGGCAGGAATAGGTATGGGCACTGTCGGCAAGGGCAACCTCAAGAACAAGGGTGTCGTGGTTGCATACCCGGAAGGTGTTTTCAGGAATATTCATTTGCAGGGTATCGCACAGGGGTATCGTAATGGAATTCGATTCGGAGCTCTGGTTACCATAGTAGTCGCAGGCTACCACCCGATACACATAGTTTTGGTTACGGCCCAGGCCGGAATCGGTATAGCTTAGGGAGCTGGTGGTGTCAATGCAGGTGCCGTTTCGGTAAATTTCATATCCGGCTACGCCAATATTATCCGATGCTGCCGACCAGGCCAGTTCGGTACTGGTGGCCGAGGTAGCCTGTCCGCTTAGGTTTTGTGGTGCTGAAGGAGCGATATGGTCGGGATCGAAAATGCTCTTTACCTGGTAACGGTTTAGAGCGGTATTGAAGAGTTTTATTGCATTGTAGGCGCCACAGAAGTATTTTCCAAAAAAAATACTATTTACTTCATCGTAGTTTCGAGGAACTGGTACGGTTGCTACTAACTGTTTATCGCAATAAACATCAGCTACCAAATTGGCATAGACCACCACCAGCTGATGAAATGAACCGTTTTCAACGGCAAGGCCAATATCGTTGGCGGCTAAATTATTGCGCCATAGATTTAAACTTCCATCCTGATACCCCACATAGTATCCATATTCCCCATTTATAATCAGCTGTGCGGGGTTTCGTATGGAACGGTCGAAACGTATGTTAAAAGCAACGGTAAAATTTCCGGTACCGGCCAGCAGGTCATGGTGTGGTGTTTCAATGTAATCGGTGGCTTCACCAGAAAATTCAAGAATTCCTGCGTTCCGGGTAACTGCGCCAACCAGGGTTCCATATAAACCATTCCCCGATTGATCTACGACCGTTGCTCCTTCATCTTCAAAGTTATACCACAGCACCGGTTGCGATGGGGTGAACCAGTTGCTGTTAGCCAATACCCGAATGTTGGACAGACATCCTGTTTTTATGAGAATAAGTATCAGGATTAGTTTAAAAGATGAGTTGGATGGCATGAGGGGCTTTTAAAGAGAGGTTTGAAGGCAATAGCTGATGCCGAAGTTGACCTGGATACTTTCCAATTGGTGTGGCGCGGCATGGTTTTTATAGAGGGTGCCGGCCGGAGTTTTTCCCACGATATCCAGCCAGATTTTACAGCGTTCGCCTACATACTGGTCAATGCCTAAACCAAAGAGGTAGTTGTAATAAAGGCGACTGTAGGCAATGGGCTCCATTCCGGCAAGGCTAAACGCGCTTGGAGTATTGGAGGTAAGCAAATTGATCATTGCCCCGGCCTTGGCATGCAAACGGGTCTTGCCCATTCGGAGCAAATCGTAGGACACAAATACCGGAAGGGTCACATAATTGATCGCTTCGGCTTTGGAGCTGGTAACCCAGCTCAGTGTAGAGTCAGATACAAAGCTATAACTGGAGTCTGCCGCCCTTAGGGTGGTATATACAATCCGTGTATTGCCTTCCAAGCGGTAGGTTTCGTAGGTTTCGAGATATTGCACGGTGGTATCGGTGAAAATGGGCGTGTATTGCGCTAATTCCGAGTAGTGGATTATGCGGTATTGTTGCAAACCAATACCCATTTGATAGCACCAGCGGTTCCGTGTTAACCGGATAAGTGCCTGGGCCGCGTACTCAAAATTGACATTGTCGGTAATCCGGTTCGGGGTGCCGTGCGAGGCGTGTACCACCGGAGCATAATTATTCCAGCCCACCAGGCTACCCGACATGCCAATTTCCCATTGTGGTTTAATGGTTCGGTAAATATCATGAATTATGGTATCGTGCTGCAAAACCAGGAGCGTGTCGTATATCTGGTTTCGTATGGTATCGTAACGCACCGATATTATGGTGTCGTACACATTGATTACGTTAATCAGGTTGGTGTTATGCACCGGGGGGGCGGTGTTATTGGGGGCAGAAAAGAGTACTATATGGCCGTTCAGCTCCTTCCATTTAACCCCGGCGCTGCCCAAAACCGATTCCAGAACACGGTTCAGGCTTTGGTCCTGCACCGATATATTTACCTTATAGTTTTTAGGGAGCAGGTTATGGGTATATACAAACTTAATTTGACCGGCTTGTTCTATCATGTGCATAAATTCCGGTAACGAAGCTTCACGGGCAGTAAGGGTCAGGTTGCGATCCAGTAATGAATCCTGGCAATTTGCTTTTTGGGCACAGAGGATAAATAGGGAGCAGAGAATAGTCAGTAAATGATGTTGCGATTTCATCGGTGGGCGATACTGGAAATTTAGTCGGGCAGGGGCAGGCACCCGGTGCCGGAAACATAAATGGTGTCGTTTGCAATACGGGTCTCGATATTGGCGGTTAAGCTGAGGGTTTCGAGTATGGTATTCAGGTCGTGGCCGTCGAGCGTGGCGGTTATAATGCAGTTGGCTGCCCGGGCCGAATGGAACCGAACCGTATAGCCGAAGGCTTTGGCAATGGTCTCCATAACACGGGGCAGTGGCAGGCGGTTAAAAACAAACATTCCGGTTTTCCAGGCTAAATCGTTTGGACTGGCGGCTTCCAACGTGTCAATAAGGAAGGAACTGTGCGAATAGCTGCATTTTTCCCCGGCTCCAAGCAATACAGGAGCCTGCTGATCATTGGGGAATACCACCCGTACCGTACCGCTTTGAACGCTTACCACGGTAAGTCCCATACTGTCATCAAGAGCCACGTCGAATTCGGTTCCCACTACTATAACTTGCAACTTCCCGGTTTGCACAATGAAAGGGCACTCTTTGTTGGGTTTAACTTTCAGGGCAATCTCACCTTTATGCAGGGCAAGGGTGCGCTGTTTTTTGTTGAATTTTTCCGGGTAGCTGATTTCCGATGCAGTATTCAGCCATATAACAGAACTATCGGGGAGGAAAATATCTGTAAGGATTGCGTGCTGCGAACATATTGAAATAACCTTTGGGCGAGAGTGTTTAATCAGGATGCCGACACCTAGCAATAGGGTAATTACGGCTGCCAGCTGCAACCATTTTTTCCAGGCGGTATGGTAGCGGAATGTATGGCGATGTGCTTGTGCTTGGTCGATCGTGTTCAGTAGTTTCGATAAACCTTTTTCGGTATCTATACCTTGGGAGATGCCCTTAAGGCTCAGTTCGTCGAGAAGGTTTTTTCGCTGAATAAAATCTAGGCGTATTTCATCATCCTCCAAGGCCGATTTTATATAAGCCGCCTCCTGTTCGGATAATTCTCCAAATACAAAGCGGGTTAGTAGTTCGTCAGAAATGGTATGTTTCTTTTTATCTGCCATAGGTTTAGTATTCCCCTGCAACGTTAGTTTTTGGGTATAAAATGAATGATGAATAATGCAAGTATTACATAATCGATCAGTTTTTCTTTAAAATGTTTCAGGGTCTTTGTAATATGATACTCAATACTTTTTTCTGTTAGTTTTAATTTCGAGGCAATTTCTTTATTCTTGAGGCCTTCCTCCCGGCTCAAGCGGAATATTTCCTTGCTTTTCTGAGGCAATTCCTGGATGATGCTTTCAATCTGTTCGTGTAATTCTTTGCTCAGGATGTGTTCGTCAATATCTGCCGATGTGGTCATTAATTCGAGCATCACCTGCTCATTATGATTGTGCCTGGATTTTGACCGTTTTAAATGCGTAATGCAATTGTTGAAAACCGATTTGAACAAGTACCGTTCCATTTGTAAGGTATCGTCGAAGTTGATCGCATATCCGCGTTCCCAGAGCGAAATAAAAATCTCCTGGACAATGTCTTCGGCACTTTCCTGATTGCGAATAAATTTCAGGGCAAACAAACACAGGCGCTTATGGTAGGTTTGGTACAAGCCTATAAACTGATTGCGCGCATTAGCGGACAGAGGTGAAATATGTTCCTTCTTTGAAATCAATAACTACAGGTTTTGTTTTAGGAATTGAAACTGCAAATATACCTTTTCTGAAATATACACGAATTTTTTTAGGGTAAAAGACTACTTGGGTATTATAATCTTAAAATGGTTTTCAAATGCACAAATCATTTCTCAAGGTGAAAAAAGTGTTGTGTCATTTGTAAATGAACTACTGATAAAAAAGTAATAATGAAAATTATATTGCCCGGAATTCGATTTCTAATCGTGTTAATTTACATAGCAGCGAGTATTTCATGTACTTCGAGAAATCCGTATTCTGAAGTAGTTTTACATATTGGTGATCTTGAGGTTACAGAGTATGAGTATGATCGTAAATTAAAGAAGTTTGAGGAAGAGTTTCCCAATGCAAATGCAACAGACTTGGAGCGTTGGAAACAGGCTCTTATTGATCAATATGTAATTACAGCTCAGGCCTATGCAGAACATTTCGATACTTCAGGAAGTGTTCACCAAGCCGTTGAGGCTATGGCCAATTATATGATGGTGCAGCAGGGTGAGTACCTTTGGAAGTATAAATACGACTCATTGATCCATGTTTTAACCACCGTATCATCAAAAGATATTTTAAAGCGTTCTCATCAGTATCGTTACTGTTATTTATGTGGCGATACCTACGATGTATTTAAAGGCTATCATCCCGATTCGGTCTATAGCAAATCCGACTTTGAAAATCTCAAAAGAATCTCAAAAAATGATCCTCAACTTATTTATGATACCCTTACCATGCAATGGCCTTTTATAACTTTCTGGGAACACAGAGATATGTTGTATGGCTTAAAGGTGGGAGAGGTTTCCCCGTTGGTAAATTCCAATGGTTATTTGTATCTGTTCTTATTGGAAAAGGTTGAGACTATTCCCTATACAGATGAAGAAAAGATTTTGTTAACAACAGAACTGAAGGCAGGTGTGAACCGGCAAATTGCACAGCAACAGAAAGAACGAATTTTTCAATCTGCCAAGCCGGTTTTTTATAGTCAGAATATACAGCAGGTAATTAATTACTTCGAACAGGAACAAAGTTTTACACACGTAACAGATTCCTTGTTTCTGATGAAGTTTTATTTAGGCGATAGTTTAATTCAGCTCAATAAGCAGTCATTTGATAAATATTATCAGGCTTTACCCATACAGCGGGTTATTAATTCAAAAGAAATGCTTGAGGAACAATTGCTGGAATACTGTTACCAGACTTGCATGGTTGAAGAGGCCAAACGGTATAGGTTATTTGAGTCAGATACATTCCGGTTAGCAAAAAAAAGTTATTTCAATGATGTATTATATTATCATTATCTGGATAATCAATTAACCCGGTATATTCAGGTGGATAGTGGTGAGGTAGTGGAATGTTATTATGAAAACAGTAAAGACTATGTTCGGCCAACTCAATTCGTTGCCGAATTATTCATTTTTGCAAATCAGGTAGATGCTTATCGGAATTACGGGAAGGTTCAGCGGAGTGTTCTTGGTTCTGATACTGCGGTATTAAATGATTTACATAGAAACCGAATGCTTCAGGCAGTTAAAGACAATATTATACTTGATATACGCGATGACACCATACCATTAGTAATTATTAACCAGTTACTTACCATTCCTTGTGGTAATTTGCTCTACAGTTTTTTGCCAATGCAAAGTGGTTGTGCAATCGTTCTAAAAAAGGAAGAGGGTGGTATTCAGGTTCAGCCATTAAATGAGATTTATGAACAGGTTAAATTAAGAGTATTGGAGAAGAAATTAAACCATGAAGTAGACCAGTTGTCCGCAAAGCTTCGTCGGGAGTATACGGTGGAATCAACCATATAAAGTTGGCCATGAATATTTAGATGCATATCCCCAAATCTATTATAAACATTAAAAATTTAGTATTATGAAAAGAGTATTTTTTTTATTCGCATTAATAACACTTTCGCTAAGTGTATATTGTACTGGTGTGTCAGGATCTGCCACCAAGTATAGCCCGGGTCTTCAGGGTAGTTATACTGTTCCTGTAACCCAGCATAGTGGAATGCATTCACTTTATGCTGAGGCGTACTCCGCAAAAGTATGTACCGCATTAGGACACGTTGCTGTACGATGGTATGGTACCACAAAAGCATCGGTTGGCGTTCATGCCGATTACAGTAGAATTACTGATACCAGGAGTACTTCTTATTCTGGTTCGGTAGATTCTGTATTTATGGATTGGTTCTTTATGCCTAAAGATGGGCGTACCGTTGGCTCTGCTTACGTTCTTTGGAGAGTGAGCTGGTAAATGATAAGAATTGTTAGACCGGGGATGTGAAGAATTCTTGTTTGCGAACTTTTTTGGGTTGTCTCTTTTCGGGACAGCCCAATTAGTTATTGGCAACAAAGGTTTTTGAAGTAAATATTGGATTGCTTATGTATTAGCAGGAAGAGTGCAACAATTACTCCGGCTTAAACCTATGCAATTCCATCTCGCGGTAATCCCGTAGTTGCACCGCCTGAAAGTAGAAATGAATGATATCTTTCCAGGTGTACCCAACACGTGCCATCTCCATGGCTCCCTGCTGGCACATACCAACACCGTGTCCATAGCCTTTGCCTTTAAAAATAATTTCGCTGCCGGTATCCTCCAGAGCATAATAGGCCGAGCGCAGGCCAAAACGTTCGCGCACGGTGCGCAGGTTGAGCTCAATGCCATGTATGGATACCAATTTGGTTCGTGGCGGCAGCGGAAAGGAAAAGTTGTAGCGGCTGTAATCGATGGATGAGCCGGTGTATTCTGAAATGAAGGACAGCCATTCCTGCCTGGGTACTCGGATGGTCCACAATGCATTGGTTTGGTTAATGCAGAAGGGATCGTCGACCGATTGCAGGTAGGGCAGGTCGCGTTGCCATACCATGCCGGCCGGGCAGGTTTTACCTCCGCAGTTGCTGTGAAAGGGCGACATAATCAGCACTTCGTCCTTGTCGACCAGTACACTGCCGGCCGTGGCGCGGGTGGCTTCCAGTATTTCGGGGTTTTGGGTGCATCGGTGTTTGTATGCCTGGCAGTGCACCTCGTCGCAGAGGTTGAATCCGTCCTCGGCATGTTTGTAGAGGTTCTTAATGGTAAACGTTCGAATGAGCACGGCCTGTGCCATGTAGTATTGCCGGTTGGCTCCGTTGCCCCCTTCGGCTTCAATTACCGCAGCAATGTATTTCTCCATGTCCAGCTTGTTAATCAGCTGCATGCGGTTGTCTTCCACCTTAACACTAAGATCGTCGTCGTATTCGGTGCTTTCCATAATGGGGTTTACCGATTTGATGTTCAGGACTCCATCGTTGCCTTTGCTGTTTAATTCCACACTGCTGAAGTCGCCAATAAAGCTCCGCTTGTCGCGTACCTGAAGCGAGTTTCCAAAACGGCTGATATAAAAAATACTGCCCTTTTTGTACTCGCCCATAATTTCGTTGCCCACCTTAAGCAGGTACCGGCCTTCCTGTATGCTAACGGTAACCGAATTAATTTCTTTGGAGTTCAACAAGGCTATTTTAATACTTTGGGCTTGTATGGGAGTTACAATGGAAAGCAGGGAAAGCAGGGGCAAAATGAAATAGCGCATGGGTTTATTTGCTTAGAAACTGATACATACTTTTTGCGGCACGCTCCGAGGTGCCTGGTTGTCCAACCTTCTGAGCCAGTTCGGCATAGCCGTCCATCAGTTGGCTCCGGTACTGGGCTTGGTTAAGGATGCGATCCATTTCGGCACGGATTTTTTTGGCCAGCCGGAACTGTAAAAATTCCTTAACCAGTCCACGCCCCATAACAATATTCACCAGCGAAAAGTATTTGATTCTCAGGAACGGACGGCCTATCAGGTAGGTTAGGGTGCTTACCTTGTACAGCACACATTGCGGAACTTGAAACAGGGCGGTTTCCAGGGTGGCTGTTCCGGAAACTACCACGGCAGCTGTGGCATGGCCCAGCAGGTTGTAGGTGTTGTTGTATACTACCTTAACCGGGAGGTTTTTAATGAACGGATCGTAATATGCTTTGGGTATGGAGGGTGCTCCGGCCAGCACCAACTGATACTGGCTGAACGGTTTGCAAGCCTCGAGCATGTGGGGCAGGCAAAGCCTGATTTCGCTGCGGCGGCTGCCAGCCAGCAGTGCAATAATGGGCAGGTCGTTCAGATGGTTCTCGTGGCGGAAGTCGTTTGCCAATTGAGCCCGGAAGCCATCCATAGCATCCATCAGCGGGTTGCCCAGGTATTCGGCTTCCACGCCTAACTCCTTAAAGTAGGCTTCCTCAAAGGGAAGGATCACAAACAATTTGTCCACAGACTTGCGTATACGCCGGATACGGCTTTTGCGCGAGGCCCATATTTTGGGGGCAATGTAGTACAGGGTTTTAATTCCCTGTTCTTTGGCAAATTCGGCCATTTTGAGGTTGAAACCGGGGTAATCGATCAAAATAAGGGCATCGGGTTGAAAATCCAGCAGATCCTGTTTGCAATACGTCAGGCTCCTTTTTATGGTTTTCAGATTTTTCACAATCTCCATAATGCCGATAAACGACATGCTCTTATAGTGCAAGGCCAGTGAAGCACCTTCCTTTTCCATTAAGTCGCCGCCGAAGCACCGGAAGTGGGCATCGGGGTCGGTTTTTTTCAGGTTTCGTATCAGGTTGCTGCCGTGTAAATCGCCCGAGGGTTCGCCAGCTATCAGGTAGTATTTCATGAAGCGTTGGTTGAAGATGTCATTAAAGGAAAAAGTTCATGATAACCAGCATGCCGGTTAGTATGGCGGTGCTTATCAGAATTCCTTTAGCAGCCAGATTGAGGTTCTGCCAGATGAGCAGAAAGAACAGCACGGCATTGGGGAAGATGCAGCGGGTGAGCAGTAAGGGCAACGATTTTAGCAACAACTCATAGTAATACCCGTTGAGCAGGGCATAGGTCTTCATCCGGGGATGGATCAGGATAAAATACAGGATGGCCGGCAGCAGCACTCCGGTGATAATGCCAACAAGCAGGGTGTCAATTTTTTTTAGCATCAGAAGATCCAGTTTTTTAGGTTGTCCAGTGTTGGGTAATCGGTCAGATCGGTTCGCAAGGGAACAATGGCAATATAGTTATTTTTTAGCGCCCATTCGTCGGTATCCGGGGCATCGGGCTCGGCATTAAAATATTCGCCGGTCAACCAGTAGTAGTCTCGTCCATGTGGATCGGTGCGCTGATCGAATTCTTCCTGCCATTTGCCCCGGGTTTGCCGGCATACTTTCACGCCTTTAATTTCATTTTCGCTTCCAAACGGAATGTTCACATTCAGGCAGGTGTACAGGGGAAGGCCTTCGCGCAACACCGCTGCTGCTATTTTCCGGGCGTATGCCAGGGCGGCATCAAAATTTTCGCGCAGGTCGTAACTGATATGCGAAAAACCAATGGACGGAATGCCATTGATACACCCTTCGAGGGCAGCACCCATGGTACCCGAATAGAGTACGCTGGTGGAACTGTTGGAGCCGTGGTTGATCCCCGATACCAAAAGATCGGGTTTTCGGGGTAGCAGCTTGTTCATGGCCAGTTTTACACAATCGGTTGGGGTGCCGTTTACGGCATAGCCGGTGCATCCGTCTATTTCGGAGGCAAAAGCCCGCAGGGGGTGCTTTACGGTTATGGCCTGCGACATGCCCGACTGGGGTTCAGTGGGAGCTACTATAAATAGTTCGCCCAGGGGTTTCATGGCTTCTACCAGTGCGGCAATACCCCGGGCTTGTATACCATCGTCGTTGGTAATCAATATTAATTTGTCCTTGCTCATAGCTTCCTCAAATCGGTAATCGGTTTACAAAGATAGGAGAATGTTGAGAATTGAGAGGTGGGATTTTAAGTACTACGTACTGAGCACTCAGTAGTCAGTATTAGGAGGCATAGAGTTTCTCAGCCTTTTGCCCTTTTGCTTTCTATATTGGGAGGTACTCTGTACTCCGCACTCGGTACTTAGTACAGAAACGGAGAGTGCCTCCCAACCCTTTGCCATTTTTCTTGAACATCTCCGCTTCAACCCGGCTATTACCGCAACACCACCTTGGTAACTAGTTCCTGTTCGGCTTTTTCGTTGATACGTCGAACAATGGTTTCGCGCATCATCATCAGGTCGTTGCGCAGTACCGACGAATTCAGATGGGCATATAAAACCCCGTTTTTAATGTATACCTTCTGGGTAAGTCGGGCGGCATTGGTGCCCAGTATTTCGCACCAGTACTCTTCGATACGCGATTCTTTCAGCTTGCGTCCGATACGCATGGTATCGATATACTCCTTTAAAACTTCTCCGAGGCTTTGTGTGTTGCTTCTGCGCATGGTTTCAGGTATTATTTAGTTTTCCGGAACCCGTTCCACATTGCCCTTTTCTACCAGGTACAGGGCATGGTTAACGGAGAGTTCTTTAAGAATGGACTGCATGCCGATGAGGTTGGTGTGGGTAATGAAAATCTGGCCGAATGCATCCTGCGATACCAGGTGAAGGAGGTTTTTCACCCGGCTGGCATCCAGCTTGTCGAAAACATCGTCGAGCAGGAGCAGGGGGGCAAACTTTTTCAGGCGGCGAAGAAATTCGAACTGGGCCATTTTTAATGACACCAGGTAGGTTTTTTGTTGCCCCTGAGAGCCAATACGCCGGATGGGGCGCTGGCCGAGTTCCAGAACCAGATCGTCTTTATGAATCCCCGCGGTGCTGTGTTGGGCAGCAATGTCCTTGCTGCGGGACTGGCGCAATACATCCTCGAAAGCGCTATCGTTCAACTGCGATTCGTACTGCAGCGAAACCTCCTCGGCGCCTCCCGAAATATTTTGGTAGTATTCGTTAAATACCGGAATGAACTCTTCGATAAACTCTTGTCGCACGCTGTGAATCCTCCGGCCAATGTCGGCCAGTTGCTCATCGAAAATATCCAGCAGCTCTTCCTGGCTGGTGTGCCCGGCCATACTTTTTAATAACGAGTTTCGTTGAACCAGAACCCGGCGGTACTGGATCAGGTCATCGAGGTAGTGGGGGTTGTATTGCGAAATGACTCCGTCAAGATACTTTCTACGCTCCTCACTGCCTTCCGTTATCAGTTGTATATCGTTGGGGGTTACCATAACCACAGGGAACAGCCCGATATGTTCGCTCAGCCGGGTGTATTCCTTCTTATTCCGGCGAAACTGTTTTTTCTTGCCGCGCTTCAGTCCGCAGTACAGCTCCTCGGCCTGTTCGTCCTTGGAAAATTTTCCCTGAAGCACCATAAACTCATCGGAATTGCGTATGGAGTACAAATCGGTTCCATGGAAATAACTTTTGCACATGCACAGGTAGTACACGGCATCCAGCAGGTTGGTTTTACCGGCTCCGTTGTTGCCTACAAAGCAGTTAAGTTTGGGATGCAGGTTAATCTGGAGGCTTCCGTAATTCTTGAAACTAATTAGCGACAGGTTCTGAATGTGCATGAAAAATGAAGGTTTGCCAGCGCCGCAAAGGTATCAATTTAGTTCCTAACCCGGCGGTAAATCCAGAAAAAAAGCCTTAACAGATAGGTTGTCAACGAATTAACGGGAGTGGTTATTTTTTTGTCGTTCTTCGAAAAAAAATTACTTTTGCATCCAATTGAGAAATACAGCCTAACTGATAAACAATGAGCAAGAATAATACAAACCACGAAGAGTCAGGATTTGAAAGCGTTGAACATGCGCTAAGCCGTACGGAACAATATATTGAGGAAAACAAGAAGAGCCTGAGCATAATTGTTGGGGCCATTGTGTTGGTCGTTGGCGGATACATGTTGTATACCAAGGCCTTTCTGGCACCGAAGGAAGCCGAAGCCCAATCACAGATCTACCGTGCCGAACAGTATTTTGCCATCGATTCGTTTGCCCTGGCACTCAATGGCGATGGCGATGCCTACGGTTTACTCGAGGTAATTGACGAATACGGTATTACCGAAACGGCTAATCTGGCACACTACTATGCGGGTATCAGCTACCTGCGCCTGGGTGAGTACGAGAATGCCATTGAGCACTTAACCCGCTTCGATTCCAACGATAAACTGATTTCTGTAATTGCGCTCGGTGCCCTTGGCGATGCTTATGTGGAACTGGGTAAATACGAAAAGGCGGTTTCGTTCTTCGAAAAGGCCAGTGCAAAAAATCCCAACGAATTTACTTCGGCTATCTATCTGATGAAGGCCGGACTGACTTACGAAGCCATGGACAATTACAAGAAAGCCCTGGCCGCCTATGAGAAAATTGATTTGAAGTACCCCGAGTCCGACGAAGCACGCGACATTGCCAAGTACATTCAACGTGCTAAAATGAAGCAATAACCGAATACAAATACCATAACAGGGAAGTATCATGGTGCCTGTTGGGCTGTGGTACTTTTTTGTTTTAATACAGAACAGCATGGCAACTGCACTACAAAACCTATCCGCCTACAACCCCGATGATGTTCCTTCGGCACAGGGAATGCGATTTGCCATAGTGGTTTCGGAATGGAACCCCGATGTTACCCAGGCATTGATGCAAGGTGCCCGCGAAACTCTGATCCGTCAGGGTGCCAATCCCAACCACATCAAAGTGGATTATGTTCCCGGAAGTTTTGAACTAACCGCTGGTGCCCGCATGGTGGCCGAAGCCGGAACTTTTGACGCCGTCATTTGCATTGGTTGTGTCATTCGGGGCGATACCCCGCACTTCGATTACATTTGCCAGGGGGTAACAGCAGGTATCACTCAGTTGAATGTAAAGTACGATATTCCCTTTGTGTTTGGAGTGCTAACCACCGATAACCAGCAACAGGCACTCGACCGTGCCGGTGGGGTTCACGGAAATAAGGGCGATGAAGCAGCCGTAACGGCCATTAAAATGGTGGCGCTCCGGCGTCGTTCCTTCGGCCGAAACTAAAGGTAAACTCCTTGGCCATGGCAAAGAAGGTTGTTATAGGATTGTCGGGAGGGGTGGATTCCAGCGTAGCAGCTTACCTGCTTAAGCAGCAGGGCTACGAGGTGATCGGTTTGTTTATGATCAACTGGCACGACACCGAAGGAACCCTTAGTGGCGATTGCCCCTGGGACGACGATTTGATATTTGCCCAACTGGTAGCCCGCAAGCTCCAAATACCTTTCCATCAGGTCGATTTTAGCGAGCAGTATCGCAAACGTGTGGTCGATTACATGTTCGATGAATATCAGAAAGGCCGCACCCCCAACCCCGATGTGCTGTGCAACCGCGAAATAAAATTCGATCTCTTTATTGACAAGGCCCGTGAACTGGGCGCCGATTACGTGGCTACCGGCCATCATTGTCAGCGCGACAGCATTCAGGTGAATGGCAAAACCATGCACCGCCTGCTGGCCGGTACCGACCCTGGCAAGGAGCAAAGCTACTTTTTATGCCAGCTCAATCAGGAGCAGCTGAGCAGGGCACTCTTTCCCATCGGCCATATGTTTAAGTCCGATCTTCGGAAACTGGCTGAGGAGCAGGGGCTGGCCACCGCCAAACGAAAAGATTCGCAGGGCATCTGCTTTGTGGGCAAAGTGGATCTGCCGGTGTTCCTGCAACAAAAGCTCGCACCAAAAGACGGGGAGGTTATTGAGATTGCTAAAGAAGCTGACTTGCCTTACCCGGGTAACTATACTCCCGGAGGGAACTATTCCCCGGAGCAACTTAAAAATATTTGTACACCCTTTTGTTTTCAGCCCCAACTGGGTACCGTTATTGGGAAACATCGTGGAGCTCATTATTACACCATTGGGCAGCGCAAGGGCCTGAATATTGGAGGCAAGGCCGAACCCTTGTTCGTTCTGGCAACCGATATTGATCAAAATACGATTTACGTGGGGCAGGGGCACGATCACCCCGGATTAAACCGCTATGGCCTGTTTATTCCCCGAAACGAGATACACTGGATACGCCCCGACCTGGCTATGCAGCCGGGTGAACGACGCGATTACCAATGTCGCATTCGCTATCGGCAACCCCTGCAACAAACCACGCTGATCCTGCAGGACGATGGCCTGTACCAGCTTTTCCCCGAAGCACAACGAGGGATTACCCCCGGTCAGTTTGCTGCCTGGATTATTGGGGTCAGGCGTCATTGCCGGATAGACTGCACCGGATAGGGGTTGAAAGAAAACCGGATGGGTCACCTCTCTTCTTGCTGTTTTTTACGCCATCCATGGTTTGGGCACTAAGGTTAAAGGGTTGTGAATTATGGTTCGCTGCACATTTACTGTTGGTTGTGGTTTGGTACTCCGCTTTGGTAATTCAGCATTCCTATTACGCTGATTTGGGTAAGGTAAAGTTGAAATATGTCGCAATAATCCTATTTACTGGCAGAAAAGTTGTTGACAATACCCTCATTTCCATTTACATTTGAAAAATCATCATTACTCTTTTATTATGTATCTCTTAGGATTGGATGTGGGCAGTTCTTCGGTAAAGGCCAGTATTTTAGAAATCACCACGGGTAAAGTGGTAGCCTCGGCATTTTCGCCCGATATGGAAATGGAAATTAAAGCTCCCCGGGCAGGGTGGGCCGAACAGGCTCCTGCCCAATGGATTGAGCATAGCCGCCGGGCGCTGGATAAAATTCGGGCCACAGCATCCATCGATCTGAAGTCGATTCAGGCCATCGGTATTTCCTATCAGATGCACGGGCTGGTATTGCTGGATAAACAGGGGGCAGTTTTGCGGCCGGCCATTATCTGGTGCGACAGCCGTGCGGTGGATACCGGACGTAATGCGTTTAACGCACTCGGAGCAGATTACTGTCTGGAAAACCTGCTCAATTCTCCCGGTAACTTTACCGCTTCCAAACTCAAATGGGTTCAGGATCACGAGCCGGAGGTGTATGCCCGCATACACAAAGCCATGCTTCCGGGCGATTACCTGGCCTACTACCTTACCGGTGAGATGAATACTACGGCATCCGGGCTTTCGGAAGGTATATTCTGGAATTTCAGGGGAATGGCTGTGGACGATAAACTGCTCCACCACTACCAGATTGATAAAACCTTGCTCCCCGAGACGGTGGAAACCTTTTCGGTGCAGGGGCTCGTTACGGCACGTGCTGCAAGGGAATTTGGACTGCCGGAGGGTATACCGGTAGCCTACCGCGCCGGCGATCAACCGAACAATGCCTTTTCACTCAATGTGCTTCATCCGGGCGAAATTGCTGCCACTGCTGGTACTTCCGGGGTGGTGTATGGAGTTACCGACCGGGTGAATTTCGATGTTAAATCGAGAGTGAATACCTTTCTGCATGTCAACAATACGATAGACGCCAAACGCCTGGGAATACTCCTTTGCCTGAATGCCACTGGAATTTCCTACGCCTGGTTGCGCCGCATGTTTGGTCAGCAACTTACCTATCCGCAAATGAACCAACAGGCCGAATCCATTGCAGTGGGTTCCGAAGGCTTGCTCTGTTTTCCTTTTGGGAACGGTGCCGAGCGCTTACTGGAAAACCGAAATGTGGGTGGCCGGTTCGATGGACTTAATCTGAACCTGCACGGACAGGCACATTGGATGCGTGCCGTACAGGAAGGCATTGCTTTCTCGTTTCAGTACGGTATCGAAATTATGCATCAGATGGGCATGGCTATAAGCACCATCAAAGCGGGCGATGCCAATCTGTTCCTTAGTCCGGTGTTCCGCGAAACACTCGCAGGGGTTACCGGGGCGAATATCGAAATATTCAATACCGATGGAGCTGCCGGTGCCGCACGTGGTGCCGGTGTGGGAGCTGGTATTTACAGTTCGTTCAAGGAAGCCTTCACCGACCTCACCAAGGTGAAGGAGGTGAACGTAGAACCGGCTATGGCCTTGCGTTATCAGGAAGCCTATCAAAACTGGAAACAAAAACTCTATTAATCTAATTGTATATTCATGAGAACCAAAAATTTACTGGGAATAGCCTGTGTAATGGCAGTTGGTCTTCTGGCTGCCTGTACAGGAGGCACCCAAACGCAGCAGTCGCTTACCAACCTGCCCGATTCGCTGAAAGGCACTTTTTGGGATCATACACTCGATATCGAAACCCGTTTGGATATGGTAATTTCCAAACTCACCCTCGAAGAGAAGTGCAGTCAGCTGATGCACGATGCACCAGGGATTGAACGTTTGGGCATTCACCCTTACAACTGGTGGAACGAAGCTCTGCACGGGGTGGCGCGCATGGGACGGGCAACGGTATTCCCTCAGCCCATTGGTTTGGCAGCAACTTTCGATCCGCAATTGATAGAGCAGGTGGCTTCTGCCATATCCGACGAAGGCCGTGCCAAATTCAATGTAGCCCAGAAAAACGAAAATTATACCCAGTATGCCGGGTTGACTTACTGGTCGCCCAACGTGAATATTTTTCGCGATCCCCGCTGGGGGCGCGGTATGGAGACCTGGGGCGAAGACCCGTACCTGACCGGCAGGATGGCCGGGGCGTTTGTAAACGGTATGCAGGGTAACGATCCCAAATACTTAAAAGCCGCAGCCTGTGCCAAGCACTATGCTGTTCATAGCGGCCCCGAGGGCGAGCGCCACTATTTTAATGCCCTGCCATCGGCCAAGGATTTCAACGAAACCTACCTGCCGGCATTCGAGTCGCTGGTAACCGAAAACCATGTGGAGGCCGTAATGTGCGCTTACAGCCGAACCTACAACGAGCCTTGCTGTGGAAGTACCCTCTTGCTGGTGGATATTCTGCGCGATCGCTGGGGTTTTAAAGGTCA
>QKEH01000063.1 GCA_003252385.1 Bacteroidota bacterium
TCAGGAAGCCCGTTGCCATCAGGATACTTTCCGGGTTACCAACCTATCGCTGGGCAATAGTGCGAATTTTTGGAAATTGAATGGTAGCACCATCAGTTTCGAAGCCCAACCCCGCTTGGTGCTAAACAGCGGCACCTATTCCCTTTCCCTGAGAGTGGTACATGCCGAAGGATGTGCCGATTCTATCGAACAGGAACTGGTGGTACACAGCCTTCCTGAGATACAGCTAAGCCCCAATGCCACCATCTGTCCGGGGCAATTTACCACACTTTCGGTGAATGGCGAAGCTATAAACGCACAATGGACGCCTTCATCCGGGCTGGACGACCCCTACTCATTAACTCCAAGAGCGCAACCCGATTCCAACACCACCTATACGGTTTCCGTGGTTTCCACCCTTAGCGGATGCAGCAATACAGACCGCCTGCAAATTTCAGTTCAATCGGGCTTCCTCACCGGGTACATTGCCATTGGCTTGTACGACTCTGTTTTGGTCGACTCATCTCTGATTGTTGGCGATTCGGTTGGAGTATGGCTGGTGGACACCCTGCACCGGAACCTTTCCTATACCTGGTCGCCCAACTACCGGA
Source organism: Bacteroidota bacterium (assembly GCA_003252385.1). Classification (GTDB taxonomy): domain Bacteria; phylum Bacteroidota; class Bacteroidia; order Bacteroidales; family UBA10428; genus UBA10428. The sequence continues at coordinate 591 of QKEH01000063.1, forward strand.
TCAGTTGTTCCGACTGCCCCAACCCGGTGCTATTTCCGCTGGAAAGCACCGAATACACTCTTGAAGTAACCGATAGCAACCAATGTTCTGCTTCCGAAGTGTTTACCCTTTTACTGCCGGTAAAGCAGGAGTACCATTTGGGTGTTGCGGCAGCTTTCACCCCCAACGGCGACCAGATTAATGACCTTATTGGAGTGGACGGCTGGGGCATACAGGAGGTTCAGCTCTTCCAGATTTTTAATCGAAACGGCAACGAAGTTTTTAAGGGCAGTGGTAACCAGGCACGTTGGGATGGCACCACCAATGCCCATCCACAGCCTGCAGGCACTTACCTGTACCGTGTAGTGGCTACCCTGTGGGACAATTCCGAGAAAACCCTTCAGGGTACCTTTACGCTGATCCGCTAGCAACGATTTTTCAGCTTGTGGAACAGCTCTGTTTCCCATCCGATCCGGATAGGAAACCTGACTATACGTTTGTTTTTTTGGCAAATAACTTTAATCCAAAAAGTATGCAAGACGAACGATATGGTGAGCGCACCGCCCGTTTCCACCGGGAGCGGCCAGCACTTTATTCCCAATCGGTACGAATTGCCTTGCACAACGTAATAATGGTACCCTCACCCTCCAAACACGTCACATTCCACACAGCACCCTATCGCGATTTCGACCGGGTGGGTGCTGCCGTACCCTGCTCCTTAAGTTTATTGATTTCGTTATGGTACTTGCGAACAATTCCCTCTTCGCGCTCTAGAGCACGTTTGCGAAAGGATTCGAATTCGGCACGCAACTCGTCCAAAGAATTTTTTGTTTCGCGGGTCACCAGGTTGCTACGCTGAAAGAGCATCAGCGATAACGCAGTGGCTACCAGTAACACCACGATAAGGCTCCACACCAGCTTATGATAACCTGACTTGTGCATGGGAATACCGAGGAAATACAGCGTTTCTTTCTGAACCACTGCAGCACGATATTTTTCGCTTACCACGTTGTTCGCCTGGCGCAGGGAATCGATACATTTTTGACCTGCCACCACCTGTGCTACGGTGCTGTCCAGAAGCGCCTGTTTGGCATCCAGGGAATCCTGAACGTGTTTCTTCAGGGTATACAAGTGCCAGCGCTTCACCATCTCAAAATCGTCTACATCGTCGGAACGCTGCATAACGTAGCGGAACTGCCCGTCGATGCTACTCTCATTAAGGGATACACTTTGCAACGATTCCTGGGCGTTGATTGCTACCCAACTCATGGCAATACCTCCTGCCAAGAAAATAACTTTCAATACTTTCATGCTATACTTTTTAATAAATCAATAGGCTCATATAGTGTAACGAACACTCCGGAATAATAGTATGCCGACAGGGACGTATTGCATACTCTGTGACTTGCGGAACCGGCTCGGCAACTACGAAGTTTTATGACCGTAGCGATCCGAAATAATTCCAATAATCTCATTGGCTGTGGTTTCTATGGGTTTATTGGTTACATTAATTATGGTGAAACCGTGTTTCTCAAAAATGAAGCGGGCATAACGCAGTTCATCGTACACTTTATTCCGATCGACATACACCGAATTTTCGTGCTTTCCCATCTGTTCGAGCCGTTTGGCCCGCTGGGCAATCAGATGCGATGGGCTGATGCTTAAGCCAAAAACCCGTCCCGGATCCACCCGTCCTAATTCTTCGGGAGGATCAATCCCCTTCACCAAAGGTACGTTTGCCACCTTCCAGCCAAACATTGACATGTAGATGCTCAAGGGGGTTTTACCGCTTCGCGATACCCCGGTTAACACGATCTCAGCCTTTTCGAGACGCTGATGGTTTAATCCATCGTCGTGGTTCAGGGTAAACTCCATGGCTTCAATACGATCGAAGTACTGCGAATTGATCCGACGGTACAATCCGGGAACATTCACCGACTGGATCCCCAGTCGATTCTCCAGAAAATCGGCCAACTGCCCCATAAAATCGACATGGTATACCTCGTTTTCTTCGCAAACACGAATCAGGTTGTGGCGTAAAGTGGCATTCACCATAGTATGGCAAAGTATGCCCCCTTCCTGTTTTACCATTTGCACCACTTCTTCAATACGTTCGACCGATTGCACATCCGGTACCACACGAACCGGTAGTTTACTATCGGGGTATTGTATAATTAAGGAGTGTACCATGGTATGCCCGGCGATACCTTTACCACCGGAGACCACATAAATTGGAAATCCCAGATCACGAGCCACTGAATCAGCGTTTTAAATGAATAGTTGTTTATAAAGGCGCTTTCGCCGCTGTTGGGTGTATGCGAAGGAATCCGATTCTCTTTGAACCTGCTGATGCGAAACGGCAAGTATCCGGTTTCCTCCTTTGGTGAAGAGTAGCGTTACACTCAAATGGTTTCTTTTCCGGCTTCCCTATTTAAATTGTTGCAAGAACTTTTTCAACGCTGCCCAATACTCGGCACTTTCAGGAAAAGCATCCCAAAGCACTTTGGCTCCGTGCTTACCGGAGGCTTGCGGCACGAAGGAAACTTTAGAGTTTCCGGGCAGGGCATTGTAAATGGCCTTCCAGCTTTCTTGTTCTTCCTGTGCCGAAGTAATAAAAACCGGACAATTCACCCGTTGTGCCGAAAGTTCGATAATATTGCGGACCCAGCCAAATTTGGAAAAATACTCTCCGGGCGAAAAAGACACCACCCCGCTAATGCCGGCAGGAAAATCGGCGGCATACTTAATGGTAAGCGATGCCGAATAGGAACTGCCAAAGAGTATGATTTTAGCACCGGGGTATTTTTTCTTGACGTACGAGACAGCCGCCTGCATATCGGTATATGCATCGGTATAACCGCTGGGCTGATGTAAACTGTCGACATAGTTAAAAGTCTTATTGGGAATTCCATTGATTTCGCCACCACTGCGCAAATCGACGGCCAAGCAGTTAAATCCCATCTTGTTTAACTTAGGAGCCACCTCGAAGTATTCTCCCCGGCTGTATTTGGCCTGATGAAACAGGATGATAACTGGTGCGGTTGCCGGATTGGATGCGTATAAATCGGCGGTAACCGGCACTTTATCCTTCGCCATAAACTTTACCTGTTCCGACTGTGCCTGTAAGGCAGGTCCAATAAGCAGGAGTGCCCACGTAAGCAAAATTTCCAATTTGTGTGTTTGAATTCGTGCTTTCATAATGTAGATGGGTATTAATTCTGCTTTAAGTTACAAAATAAATACTTGTTATGCACGTCCATCCATCGCGCATTGGCTGTATCAGCCCAAGAATTTACCCGGGGGGGGATGTGCAATACCGCATCGATTCTTTCGTTTCGACCGTCCAGTCCCTGTTCTGCGAACCAGTAGCAGTTGCATTACGAATGTATTTGCTGGAACCCAATAAAGCTCAGTGTGGCAGATCTGTTTTAGAAAGTTGGTGTTGCTGTAACAGGATGTCTGGCCTCCTGCTATCAGATGGCAAGCAGGATCAGGCAATCAGCTGATCCTCCATGGGATTAAACCCGAAAACAAGCAAAATAACTTTTGTATTCTTTTTGCAATGACTAATTTCGGACGCAAAATGGAGGTTGCTGTATGAGACGGATTTTCACCCTGGTTTTAATCACGCTGCTTGGTAGCGGACTAATGGCTCAAATAGCTTTGAATGAGATTGACTACGGTCGGATTGAACAAAAAAAGGTACGAAATTACCTGAACCTTCAGCAACAGTCACTTAAACGAGTTTCGGATTTTAAAGCCAGCTGTACCAACTGCTGCCAGAATATGGCATTTCACGTAATGGAAAATGTATATATCATTAAAGACGATCCGAAGAGCGTTTGGGCAATGTATAAAAACATCAATATTGCCGAATCGTGGACCGGAAGGCTGGTATCTTTTGGGGTGCTATTCTCTAAATGGTCCGATTTTGTTTGCTACCGAAACAGCGATCAGATGGCCACTGCCGATACCGGCCAGGTGTTCTTCATCAACCTGCGTTTGCTGAGCGGATTTTACAACCTGCCCGTTGGGGTGGAAATTGTAGCTGTGAACGAACAGGAACGCTTCATTCACCTCAGCTATATTGACGGTGGAAAATCAACCGGCGATCAGATTATACAAATTGAGGAAACTCCTGAAGGCTATACCAAAGTGATCCACACTTCGGCCTTTAAAAGCGATTCGAATTTTCGCGATAAATACCTCTACCCCCACTTCCACACCAAAATCCTCAACGAATACCACCGAAATATGGCCATGCGGTTGGTAAAGAATCAAAACGATTTTATAATCAACTGATTGGTGTTAAAAAACCGGAATTGGATGATCTGTAACCGGCATCTGGTTTATTTCCTTAACAGCCTCAATGGTGACCACCTGCATTGCAGGATGACCGGGTATTATTCACCACAGTAACTAAACCTTTCACTGAGTAGTTGCCGAACTTTGCAATATGACCCAAAAAAGAAAAGGGCAGCGCCAAGCTACCCTTTTCTTTTAAATGTCTTGTTTTCCTACAAACCCAGATCAGCACCAGGCTTGAATTTAACCACTTTTTTTGCAGGAATTTTGATTTCTTTTCCTGTTTGAGGGTTGCGGCCAGTACGAGCAGCACGCTCGCTAATGCTGAACGATCCAAAACCAACGAGACCTACACGGTCACCTTTTTTCAGGCTTTCGCCAATGGATTCGATCATTGCATTTAATGCTTTTTCACTTGCAGCTTTGGTTAATCCGGTCTTGTCAGAAATAGCTGAGATAAGTTCTCCTTTGTTCATTTTATTAGGTTAAATTAGGTTTAACATACGAGCAAGGTAAGAAAAGTGATTTAGAAAATACGCATTACGCCTCATCAAAAAATCGTTTTTTTCAAGGTTTATCGGCATTACAGCCGATGTTTGTCAAAAAAAACAGCTATGTATTTGAATTACTGAACATTAACCTTACTGTAGGTGCTCGCCGGCTGTTGATAACTTAATGGGGTTTCGGCCTCTTTCCACAGTTTTTGGAATGAAAATCGCTCTAAAACCGGGCATTAAAAGGCAAAATGGGTGCATGTTGATGCGTTTTGAACTGCATTATTCATTGGTCGGTGAATAGCAACGATTTGCTTGAACGGATTAGCGCATGAGAAAACCCACGCTTAGTTTTCATCAAAAACAGGTACTGTAAATCATAGTTCGGGCAATTGCAGTTAGGAAGATAACTACCAACCTCTGTATTCTATTTTGTCGCATCCTCATGTTGTATACCAACCTCCTCTTTCCACTCCCTTTTATCACGAGTTCCTTCAACCCACCCCCATAAGCCGCCAATATCCCCTGCCCTGGCCAAACTTTATGCTTCACTGAATAATGTTAGCCAATTGCCCAATATCCAGCTCAATTGTTCCTAACTTAGCAAAAGACGGATTTTTTGTGCACGGTATAGCATATACAGGTATGATTCAGGATATTTTCCCCCACCATTTCAGCAACGAATACCAACCCCAAACAGCGGTTCAGCCAGAACACCTGGTTTTACATTACAAGGACGATACCCTGCTTCTGAAACGCACAGGTGACATTTTTACTGTACCACAATTCAGGGATCTTCCTCCCCTTCCTGAACACAGCGAGTGCCGGTGGATCGGACAACTCAACCATACACCGTGTTTCTTGGTATTGGGCGATATCTCCACCGATCATCCGTCATTGATTTATGAAGACATCCGCTTTTTTCGTACCACTCAACAAAAGGAAATTGCATGGCTTTGCTTGGTTGGCCTGCACCTGTCGAATTGGTATAAACAGCATGCCTATTGTGGCCAGTGTGGCAGCCCAACCCGCCAAAAAGCGGATGAACGGGCACTGGAATGCCCCAACTGTCATTTAGTAGTTTATCCAAAAATTGCTCCCGCAATTATTGTGGCCATCCGTAGTACTAACAAATTGCTCCTGGCCCGCAACGCAAATTTCCCCGATGGTTGGTTCTCGCTGGTTGCCGGCTATGCCGATATCGGCGAATCGCTGGAAGAAACCGTACGTCGCGAGGTGAAGGAAGAAGTGGGTCTGGACATATGCGGTATTCGTTACTACAAGAGCCAACCCTGGCCATTATCCGGGTCGCTGATGGTAGGCTTTACTGCCGAAGGGAATGAGGAGCAGCCCCTGCACCTTGATGGTGTGGAAATTACCGAAGCCGGCTGGTACGATCGCAACAACCTTCCGAACCATCCGCCAGCCTTGAGCATTGCCGGTGAAATGATTGAAAAATTTAAGCAGGGGATACTCTAACCCGCAGGACACAACGGCAGCATTAAGCCCCCGAAGTGAGACGACGCATGGAGGGCATGGCAAAAAACAAAGCAAGCAAAACCAGGAAGGATCCCATCAGATAGGGAGCTCCGGGCAATAACAGCCGGGATTCCTGTCCACTAAAGTGGGCAAAGAGGTTAGTCATCAGCAGAGGGCCTAAAATGGAAGTAAGGCTGATCACACTGGTTATGGCACCTTGAAGTTCGCCTTGTTCGGTATCGGGTACCTGGTTGGAAATGATGCCCTGTATGGATGGCGAAGCAATACCTCCAAGGGCGTACGGAACCAGAAAAAGCATCAGCATCCATCCTTCGGAGGCAATGGCAAACAGAAATTGCCCAAGAGCCCATAAAAGCATTCCATAAAAAACCGAGCGTTTTGCTCCCAGCAAGGGCATGGTAATGCGAATCAGCCCTGCCTGAACTGCAACCACCAATATCCCTACCAAACCCAGGGAATATCCCACCATTTTTTCATCCCATTGAAATTTGTACATGGTATAAAAAGTCCAGGTAGATTGCAGCGAATGAGCAGCCAAATGCCCCAGAAAAATGGCAATAATCAATCCGGATACCACCGGATACCGACGCAGGTGTGACAATGCCCCCATAGGATTGGCTTTTCGCCAGTCAAAGGCCCGGTGCTTGGCCACAGGAAGCGATTCGGGAAGAATAAGCATGCCATACAACACGTTGATAAAAGACAGACCCGCTGCCACCAGAAAAGGTACCCGAACGCCCCATTGACTGAATACGCCCCCCAGAACCGGACCAATAATAAAACCCAGTCCAAAGGCAGCACCAACCAGTCCAAAGTTTTGGGCTTTTTTTTCGGGAGTGCTGATATCGGCAATATACGCATTGGCAGTGGTAAAGCTGGCTCCTGCCATACCGGCCAGCAGACGCCCCGCAACTAACCACGCCAGGGTAGGTGCCCAGGCATGAAGCAGGTAATCAATACCCAGCCCCAGCAGGGAGATCAGCAATACCGGTCTGCGGCCATATCGATCGCTCAGGCTACCCAGTACCGGGGCAAAAACAAACTGCATCACCGCATAGCAGAACATCAACCAGCCGCCGGTGCGCGAGGCACCGCTAAGCGTATCACCGGTAAGCTCAACCACCAGCGTGGGAATTACCGGAATAATAATTCCCAGCCCAATTACATCAACTAAAACCGTAATAAAAATAAATCCCAGGGCAGCACTGCGTTTCGATGGCATGTTTTGAAAAATTACAAGTTGTACCGATGAAAAAACAATTTAACCTTCATCCGGTTCGGTCACAAAATAAATGCTTCCCCTGTTGCTTTCCTATACTTTTTGTAACTTAATTCAAGAAAGTAAGGGCTTATGGAAATCCAAATTAATACCCTGCTCTATTTATTTGCTGCCGGTAATTTGTTTGTGGTCGTGTGCTTTTCTGCCTTCCTGCTTTTATATCGGGTGCGCAATGGCGTATTGTTATTATTTGTTGGTGCCAAATTGTTGGAGTCCATTCTTTGCCTGCTGCTGGGTATGCGCCTGATCATTTCGCCCATGTTGTCCATTGGTGTTTCTAATCCTTTGCTCCTTTTCGCTATAAGTTTCGAAATTTTCTGTATACGGTATGTAGCTGATGCTATGGCCATGCGCAGGCTGTGGATTTTCCTGGCTCTGGGCACTTTCAGTTCGCTGGTCTTTCTTTCCTTCATACAGCAACCGGAACCTGTCCGGACAGTAGTGATATCCATTCTGATATCCGTGTTATTGGGAATCGGGGGCATTCTGCTATTGCTTGCTCCGGAACGTTCCAAAATTCAAGGATTAGCCATGGTTTTGTGTTTTGCCAATTCCTTAGCATTTCTGATACGGAGCACTTGGATTGTACACTATGATCCGGCACTCCTTTTCCTAAGTGCAAATATGATCCAATTTGTATCGTATACCTTGCTATTTCTGACCTCCAACACCTGGTCCATCGTATTGCTGTTCATTCTAAAAGAACGGGACGAACGACAAATTCGACACGATAACGATCAACTCCGGAAACTCAACACCGATAAGGATATCCTTTTTTCCATTATCGCCCACGATCTGCGCAGCCCCATCAGTCAGCTTTCGCAAATTGGCGAGCAACTCTGGTTACGGAAAGATTCGCTCAACAGTAACCTGCGCAACCGCTATGCCCTGGCACTGTACCAAAGTTCCAAGCGAACCTTTGCCCTTTTGGATAACCTTTTGCAATGGGCACGGGCCAATTCCGGACGAATTTCCGTCACTCCGGTCGCTATTCCCCTGAAAGCACTGGTAGACGAAGTATGCGCTATTTATCAACCCATTGCCGATGAAAAGAAAATATTAATCAGCAATACCCTTAAAGAACACGTACGGGTAACTGCCGATGTCGATATGCTGCGAACCGTAATCCGCAACCTGATCTCCAATGCCATCAAATTTTCTCACCCTGCAGGCTTAATCAAAATTATCTCTTCCCCCGATGGTGAAATGCAAGCCACCGGTGTAATTGATAACGGAGTGGGCATTTCGAAGGATACACTCACCCAAATTAGTGCGAACGACACCCTGGTAAGCACCCGGGGTACTAAGGACGAAAAAGGAACCGGGCTGGGGCTGAAACTTTGCAAAGAATTTATGGAACGCAACCAAGGCAGCCTGCTCATCGAAAGCGAAGCCGGACAGGGCACCAAAGTATGGTTCAGCCTGCCCCGTGTCTTGGATTAAAATTCAAGGCGGGCTGCACCCCCAAATTGGTTCTTTCGCCAAAACAGGCTAGCCGGGGAACCCTTTGAACTATTCCTGAATCAGCCAGCGCGTGGTAAAATAACCGTTATCCAACAAATACTGATAAGTCGTATCGTAGGAGTAAATCTCGTAATCGAAATAACCGTTCAAAGCCGGAATGCCCTTTCGGGGGATGACGTGTTGCAGATTATTCCCTCCCCATAGCACCACATATTTCTTCGGATTTTCCGGATTGGGATAGAGCATGTAATACCCCAGCGCGGTTCCGGTAAAAGTTTTGGTCAACAACTGTATTCGATCCGGGAATATTTTCAGCGGCAGTTGGGAATACATGCGTTTGAATACTACATTATTCCACTGGTTTCCAAGGAGTACCAGGTTTGCATTTTGCATGTCGTCGGGGGTAATATCCACATCGCGCTTAACCATGGGCTTTACATGGTACTTGGTATCCCATTCGGACACCAACTGGCTTAGCAGTTTGTCCATGGCGTCCTTTTCGGTACCTTGTACCCGGGTTCCCCGTACCAGGATATACCTCTCACTAAAAGCATGAAGCAACGGCCCTTCGGTATACTCATTCTTTTGAAACGGTAAGGCATCGTAGTCCGGATTGGACCAAACCACTAACTTCTCGGGTAGCGGAGCCTGGTATTGGGTAGTATCGTGGTTAACCACTACCTGCAAGCCTTGCCGGGTATCTAAGGGCAACATGCGGGTATATAAAACACATTTTTTAGCTCCGTCCAGGGAAAGTTCAACCCGTCCCTGGCCAGCTTTGGCAGTAACGGTAGCCTTCTGCCCTACTTCTGCCGGATACAGGCTGAGCCAATACGACTGATGGTACACGTTGTTGGCCGTCGAAAAGCGCAAGGACTCCGGCATACGCACCTGATTTTGTGCAAAGAAATTAAACATTTCTTCGTGATGCCGCAGGCGTGGATACGCTTCAAAGGTCAACTCCTTTTCTACAATAAAATCCAACTGCTTATTGCCTTCGCTTCGGGCCACTTCCACAAAATGCTGCATTGAGGCAATTGGGGTGTGCCGGTCGTATTCGCCATGACTGATCCGAATGGGCAGATTGGTGAGGTTTTCGGTAAAATTCAGGCCATACATATTTTTAGCCCATTGGCTTCCCGGATTTAAAAAGAAACCGGCCACCATACCCAGAGAAGCAAATTTACCGGGGTATTTTTCAGCCAGGATCGTGGCCATCTCGGTACCGCCGCAATAGGCAAACAGATGAATCCGGGTAGTATCTATGGGGTAATCCTTTTTCACCTCTTCAATGGTCCGTAGAATGTTATTGATGGATATGGGCTCCGTTACCACTTTTTCGTAGGTGCGGGCATTGGTATGCACCACAATAAAATCGCGCAAATTTGCCTGCCACTGGTACATCTCATGGACGTGGATATCGGCTACAATAAAACTGCGCAGAAAGGGGTAATTTCCATTAAACACCCAGGGAACCACCACCACCAACGGCCGGGGTGTAGTATCCTTTTCCATACGCTCCGGGGCTTGCACAATGTAGTACTGATCCTGATCCTCCACCTCGGAACAAAAGGAGCGTAGATGGGTTCCGGCTTGGTTTTTAAAGGTGGTATCTCCTGCTTCGGTTCTGCCCAGGATATCCCGGATACTCTGGTATAAGAAGATATACCGGCGGTCTATTTCGCGATTTTCCAGCATGTCGTACGTAAGTAATTGCATGTATTCCGGTTGCACCCCTTCCGGAAAAGAGAAATACAGCGTATCCAGGAAGGCATCGTTGGATGCAGCGCGTCGAATACTACTATCCACCGGCACCAGGGTGTTGCTATCTTCCGGGCGATCGGTTTGCAGGTACGGTACGGATTGATAACCGGCTCCCTGTTGATCGAAAAACTGTATGCCGGCAATGGGATTTCTAAATATTTTGATGGTTTCCAGCATCACCTTATTCGGATGTTGCAATGGAATAAGCCGGGTGGGGTTGGTTACGAAAGTATCTATCGGGGTATAATGAATTCCATCTACAGACTGTGAAATTTTAAAGTAATTCTCCTTGTAATAGTCATACAGAATGTCATAGCGATCGACCAGGGGGGAAAGGTTTTTGCGCAATGCTTCCTGGTGGGTTGTCGCTAAAACGGATTTCGCCTCTTTCACATACGGTTCGATACCCGTGTAGATATCGCCGTAGTAGAATTCCTGTTCGTAGGTATTCCGTGTGGTGGTCAGGATCAGTTTGTACCAGCCAAATTCCAGGGATTGAATGGCGAACCGTCGACTGTACTCCGGAGTGAGCACGGTATCGCCATGGTAGTTCACGATGGCAACCTTCAGAACCGGATCCACAGGGTGTGGGGGCAGGTTAATTTCTAAGGGATGCTGAAACGGAACCACCGGTTTTTTAATCAGCATTTTCTCCAACTTCAGGTAGTAATCGTTAAAACGCTGGGGCGAACACATATTGAGGATATGCCGCCAGGTTTCGTTTTTTCCCGGGGTGGTCCAGCACTTGGTGGTGTTGGCGCTTTTCAGCAGGATAAAGTTATTCCCCTTCTTCAGATGGGCAAAAATATAATTCTGATAGACCAGCCGATAGGCATTTTGTACCGGAGAAGCGTATTTTTCACCGTTCACATACAACACCGCACTCTCGTCGCCACCGGAAAGAAATACCACATCCTGTTCCTTTTTACTGTTCAGTATGCACGCCGCATAGATAATCCCAGGTGCATTGGTATTGACCACACCCTCCAAATCGATCATGCCGTGCAGATTATGATACGGGATGGACAAGGAATCGGGGATGCGTAATATCGAAGTCATATCCTTCCGCTCCAAAGATTTCAAGTCTGAAGCCCGGACTGAACTTTCGGACAGGCCAAACAGGGTAAAAGCATCCTCCTGAAACAGGCATTCCCCGTTGATTGAGTCTTTATTAAATGGACCGCAATGCACCCAGTTGGGAACTTCACTCAGAAAAGGCCCTATCAGTTGCCAGTCGGTGATGGACACATCGGCGGTATCGGTAAGTACTACCTTCTGTATAGGAAGAGAAGTATTATTTTGGCAAGCCACCGCAAGCAGCAGGGCAAAAACCCAGGTAAAATAGCGAATGAAATGGGACATGAAAAACAAATTCAGGGTTAAAAAAGCAAGTAAATATAAAAATCATAGCGAACTATTCCAACGTTTGTATGGAATTAAGGTATGCATTGGCTTGTGATTTATAGTCTTTTACCTGATTGGATAAAACTTTCACCGGCATGTACTTAATTCTTTCAGCCATCTGTTTGGCTTTATCATTTTGGTGGGTACGCTGATACAGCAGGAAAAGCTTATTATTTGGCTCGTACAGATGGGGTTTTAGGCAGGTAGCTTTGAGGAGGTAGGCTTCAGCATGAGCATCATCGTTGATCATGGTGTAGCTTTCAGCTAAAAGCATAAGTAGGTCGGTATCGTAAAAATGGTACTTATAGGTCTCGAACCAGTCTATTGCTTCCTGAAACCGATAGGCATTGTACAAGGCTGTACCATAATTGAAACAGAAATACTTATCGTAGCGCAGCACAGAAACGAGTTCGGCGTAATCTTTAACAGCCGACTTATCGCCAGTCTGAAAGCGCTCATACACGCCCTTCCATCTTAGGGCATAGTAAAGCCCAATTCCGCCAAGTATTGCAGCCAGCAGGGATATTAGCGAAATAGTGATACCTGCAAAAAGCCTGGTTCTTGGAGTTATGTGCCACTCCCATACTGTATGTGGAATCCCGGAGGCATAATATGCCAGCACCATCAAAATTATAAAAGGGATAACGTAATTTTCCAGTGGATACGAAAAAAGCATACAGAACAATACGCCGGCAACAACCCCTTGGATGGTACCAGGAAATGTTGAACTTTTACAGGGTGCACGATTGGAAAGAAATACCATGCCCAGCAGTCCCAGCCAGAGGCCTAAACCCAAAAATCCGTATTCGGTAGCCAGTTGTAGATAGTCATTATAGGCGATAAGGATGTTGCTGGCCAGGAGCCCGTTTTTTATATCGTTCGGGTGCGCCTCAAAGTAGGCGGTTTGTTGCAAGGGATAAATCCGGGTAAACGTGCTGTATCCGTGGCCCCACAAGGGTTGCTGACCGATAAGTTCCATACAGCGTTGCCAAATGAACAAGCGCCCTTCGGACGAGCCCTGCTTATAGTGATACAATTGTAACCCGGTTACAAGCACCACGACCAGGATAACCAACATGCCAACTACCGGCACATAAGCAGGCACCCTGCTACGCAACCACCGAAATTTTTGGAACAGCCATTTTCGGACTGTAACTAAACTTACGCCAAGAAATGCGACCCATGCGGTACGGGCATTTGACAATACAATAGCTGATAAAATAAGCATACCGGCAAACACCAGCCGCTTCCGGTGGTGTTTTTCCTCCAAGGCCAGGCCTAGCGCAAGGGCATAAGCCAGTACCAGCACGTTGGCCAATTCGCCCGGGTTCCCGAATGTACCCCCCATGCGATATTCGGAAAACAGGTTGGGCAAAACGTGGAACCACTGTAGTATGCCAAATACAGCCTGCACGATACCAAAGACCAGGATCATATAAAGTACCTGTGTGGCCTCTTGTCCTTCCCTGCCAAAACAACGCCTCAAAAAACCATAACTGGCAAACCAGGAAAACTGCAATACCAAATGTTCTGGCATACTGCGTTCCAGCGGGGTAAAAAAGTACCGTATCAAATAATATAGCAATAATACCCCAACTGCAATATCGGGCCAGGTAAATCTAAACTTAGTATGTGGCTTGCAGCTCAAAATTTCCCGAATCCCGTAACCTGCCCAAAACAACCCGCAAACCAGGAGAATGCATGTGCCTACCCGAACTGTTATTGCTAAGTTATAATACAATAAGGGGGTAACAGCCGTACACAAAACCAGGCCTGCATATACCGCAGATGGAGCTACTTTTTTCATCATGATATGGGGCAATTTTGTCGGTATTACAATACTACTCCCTCAAACAAGTTTACCCCTTTCAGTTCGGTTGCATATTTGGCACGTAAGATCGCCATGCGTTCCTTAACCATTCGGGAGATCAGTTCCGACCTCAGGTTGTCATGAATATTATCCTGCACCTCATTAAAGCTCTTGGTGTAGCTGCCTTCCTCCTCTTTATCGACGAACAGGACGTAATGCCCTTTAAAGGCCACACTGTAGGATACATGGCCGGGTTGCAAGTTCTCAATCTTATACCAATCATCCTTTTGAAACAGGTTACCCAATTCCTGCTTATCCAATTTATAATCGGTCAATATGTAGGCCAGGTTATTGAGCAAATGTTCCGGTATTCTTATATCCGGGTTATTGGTCTGATAAAAATCGTCCATACGAAACCAGTTGTCCTGAGCTTCGGCATCGGTGTTAAAAAAGTAGGCATCGGTTATCAGGTACCGGCTATGCTTAAATTGCTGTATACTGTCCTGATAGTATTGAAATACGGCATCAGAGGGTATTTGGCATTGGCTTACAATTTCCTGCTCCATATAGTGGTCAAACAATCCATTGTTGCGTAGGATATTCATGTCCAATAAAAAATACGGATCATCGTACAATCCCAATTGCCGGGCATTCTGGCATAAGGCCCTGTTGAAATAACCCTGTATGGCCATTTGCTCTATTTGTTCGCGGGTAGTTATCTTGCCGGGCATGGGTAAGTAATGGTAAGGTGCCATCAATTCCGGATACGAAACCTCGACCGGGTTCCCTTGTATGGAGGATCGTATTACCCATTCGGTTCCGTTATAGTTTGACAAAGTGCCTCCTTTCTGCAGGTGGTTGTAGAGCTGTTCCACCCATATACCATTGACTTGAGGGTTGCCCTGGGCTATCAGTTCTTTATCGAGTTCGGCATCCAGCAGACGCCCCTTAAACTCATAGAGTTCCTTCTCTAAAATGGCCTGGTCTTCCTCGTTAGGAATTACCGTTTCCATGCGGTCCAAATAAAAACAGTAATAGTAGCCTTTATGGAACCAAAGTGGCGAAACGGTTCCCTCCTTCCTGGCAAACAGGCTGTCGGACAGGCCAAAATAGGAAAGGAAAGGCCATTGGAGGGTTTGATAGCTGGTTTCAATGCCGGTTTTGGATCCACATGCTGCCTTTATTTTAGCAAAATCGTTAGCATCGCGGATGAGCGAGTCCCCTCCCAGGGCGTCAATAATTGCCTGGCGCTTTTCGCTGCGAACGATATCGAAATGAAAGAGCTGCCCCCGTTTTTCAAGCTTTTCCTGATTGATTTGTGCATATTGCCGGGCTTGCGATTCCATGTTTTTATTCCAAAGGGGCCCATGGGGTTGTACCATAAGGTAATCGGCTACATGGCGCTCGGCTTCTTGAAAACTTTTGGCCGTATCGTAACGGAGTTGTAAGGCTTCAGCAATCACGACGTAGCGATCCAGCAGCTCTTCGCGATCCTGTTCGTTAAATTCTTTCTTATGTTGACGCTGCAAGTCTTTTTGCACCTCGTAGTTGGTAATACGCAACCTGCCCAGGGTGAGTACGGTTACCGGCTGTTTGCCAGGGTGAGTACAAGCAACTGTCAGTAGCCAGAGAGGAAGAGCTTTTCGAAGTAGGAAGTAAAATGAATGGTACATTGGTTAATTAATTAAACTGAGTTGATATAGCAAGGGTAACAGGCAGCAGCCTGTTACCCGTAATAATTAGAGAAACATAGCCCAAATAAAAGTTACATGGTTATATTATTGCCACCCTGGAAAGTAAATATCCTCGTATGAGTTTAAGCCCACAGCAGCACTAACCGCATTGGAAGCACTGTTGACGCTGGTAGACCAGAATACTTGATAGGTTCCTGGTCCAAAATTGTAATAGCCCCTAAGCTCTGGTAAATTACGTTCCCTTTGTTCCAGGGATACTTTCAGTTGCCCGTTGAAAAGAAGGCTGGTGGCTGCTTCGGCTGTACCTGCAACAGGTCT
Organism: Bacteroidota bacterium; assembly: GCA_003252385.1. Lineage (GTDB taxonomy): Bacteria > Bacteroidota > Bacteroidia > Bacteroidales > UBA10428 > UBA10428. The sequence goes on from QKEH01000063.1 coordinate 16,602, forward strand.
GGTTACTTCGGTCCACAGCCAGACCGATCCACGGCTTAAATAGGCAGATTTTGTTTCCGAACGACTGCCGCTACCCCATTGGTTCCAACCTGCGCAATTTTTACCTACATTATCGTAAAAATAAGCTCCATAACTGGCTAAGCCAATAAGAGCGGAAAATACGAATAAGAAAAATAGTTTTTTCATAATTGTTATTTTAAAAGTTAAATGTTAAAAGTAAACTATGGTTATTGAGCTATGTTTTCGAGATTTATGTATTGAACTATTAGGAGAGAGGGTTCTTTTAGATTTCAAATGGAATTAATTTTCCATCGTTTCAAAATAAAAGTATAGTTGTTTAATTCCGAAAAATTTACCTGCGTATTTATGCTACGCACTTGAGTACAGATCTACGCATTAAACTATAATATCTTAATATTCAACACATAATAAGACATCCAATACTACAGGGCGAGTATGAATATGTCCTTCAAAAATCAAACTATCCTGTAAAAAAATAGTAGTTTTGATTCTTTCTATCCCTCATGCATAGACTCAGTAGCTAAAACTATAAATTCAGATAACCATGCATCTTTTTACTATTGCTCTTAGTTATTTACGAAGGTTACTCTTCGTTCTGTTCCCCATAGTGATCCACCTCAATATTTTTGCTGCCGATTACTATATTTCGAATACCGGGAACGATAGTAATAATGGCCAATCGGCATCCACGCCATTCCAAACTATTGCCAAAATAAATAGTGTTTCACTTCAACCCGGCGACCGGGTACTATTCGAAGCAGGAAGTACCTGGCGCGAAACACTCGAAATTAATGCCAATGGAAGCAGAGGAAGTTATATTGTATATACACGCTATGGTACCGGAAGGAACCCTTGTATATTAGGTTCTGATTTGGCCACCGACTGGACCCATGAAACCGGAAATATATGGCGTTCCGGAACTGTACTGGAAAATTTTTCGGAAGAATACTATGCAGGAAGGATATTTTTTATCGATACTGCCGATTCAGTAAGCTGGGGACACTATAAGGGAACATCCACAGCTGAGCTTACTTCGGAGTTCGATTATGTAGTGAACGGCAGCCATTATTATGTTTATTCGCCATACAACCCGGGCACGTACTACAAATCGGTTGAAGCTACACAGCGGCAATGGTGCATTTCAATAGGCAGTATGGATTACCTTGCCTATATTGAAGTAAATGGAATAGACTTTATGTTTTCGCGCATGGCAGGTTTTTATTCCGGATATCCCGAAGATTACCGGGCAACCGATCTGGTGATCCGAAACTGCCGCATTGGCTATATAGGCGCACAGCCATCTGGCTTTGCCTACGGTATCGAAGCATGGCACTCAAATTTTCTGGTCGAAAATTGTTACATTACCGATTGTGGCCGACGAGGTATATCGTTCAACCTTTATCTGGCATCTCGTAGCGAACCGTGCTCCATTTCAAATGTTATTATCAGAAATAATATCTTTAAAAGAGGGTACCATACTACCTCCCTGGATATGAGTTCACAGCAAACCTCAATCGACACCATTTCGAATGTATATTATTATCACAACATTGTCGATGACTCGGAATTCAGTGAGATATGCGAAGGATGCTATTCCAATCAGGTATTTTTTCAGAATGGCGATGGCAACAACCTGCTGGATTCAATTTATGTTGTCGGAAATTTATTTATCAACGCAACTGCCCGTAATATCCTGTTTGAAGGAACCAAAACCACGTTTGTGTGGAATAATACCATTGTTGGACATAACCCCAATATTACCGAACATCCGTATAATAATGTTGTATGGAATTCGGACGATGCCAAAGCCTATTATCGTAATAATATTTTGTTCGATAACCTGCCTGATAACGACATCCAAAATCATGGAGTTTTTATTTATTACACGTACGAAGGCGATTTCATCGAAAAAGATTATAACCTCTACTATTCACGTTTTCCAAAAAACGATAGGAATTTTTCAGCCCACAAAGTGGATAATGAGGGGGGAATGGGCTATTGGAACACCAACGACTGGAATGATTACTTATCGGAAAACGAACTTTTTGAGCACCATTCCCCAAGTCCTTCTGATCCGCTATTTATAGATTATTCGAAAAAAGATTTTCGCGTTGCCGATACTTCACCCGCAATTGGCGCAGGAAATCCCACTCCCTGGGTTATAGTTACCGATCCATTCGGCGTTTTGGACACAATAAATAAATACGATTTGGCTAGATTGCCTTTCAACCCCCTTAGTTGGGATGTTGGAGCTTATTCCCGGGCATCGCTTAACGGTCTTAAGCCGCTAACAATTGCTTACGAAAGAGTTTTTACATTATATCCAAACCCGACAAGTCAATATTGCATTGTGAAACCCGATGCGCTACAAAACGGAACCTATTGTTTTACCATTTACGACCCCAGTGGCAAAATGGTATTTGAAAGCGCAAGATACACACCTTCCGAACCGGCATATATAACACTCGAAAACTTCGCTGCCGGATTATATTTTATCCGCTTGTATAACGATAACGCCTATATGGAATCCAAAAAACTTATGATAATCAAGTAATGGAGCGTGAAATAAAAACGACAAGATTACCAGACAAGGAGCCCATTTTAGCTGTATACAACCCGTATGGATCATTGACTGAATTCCGCTAAAGCATCACGCATAACATGCTCAACACCAATGAACAACTTACAATCTACGTACCTCATTTTCCGTAAAAAATGGCACCTTCTTTTGGCACCACCTGGTGTGCAAAATAGTGCACATGCCAAAGTATTCTTGCATCAGCCTATATATTTTTGAAAAGAGCCATTTAGAGCTTCATCACTGAATTATTATCGATAGGGTGCTGTCTCCATTTCAGAACCGCGTAGGGTTTATTCCATTATTGCCGCCAATAATTCAGACTTATTGCGCACTTGTACTTTTGAATAAACGTTTTGAATATGCTTAGCCACCGTACGTTCCGATATATACAAATAATTGGCAATTGTTTTATTAGTGGAATTATTTAAAAGATGCAGAACAATTTCCTTTTCGCGAACGGTCAGATCGTACTTGGAACATCTCAGTTCGAACAATTGCATACCGGGCTGAATAGCTTGCGGATCATCCACCGATTCTGCTTCGATAAAACGTAGCGCATTTTCCAGAACCAACTTTTTCTTTTTTCTTAAAATAGCTAGGATAGCGGTAATTTTGCTTTCCAGCTCATCCATATAAAAAGGTTTTAGAATACAGTCCACAGCACCCAATCGTAAGGCTTCCTGCCCGAGTTGACTATTTAATTGCGATGACAACAAAATTACCGGAATATGGCTTAGTTTCTTGCTCCCAGCCACAGACTGAATGAATTGCAAGCCATTCATCACTTCCAACTGCATATCGCAAACCATCAGATCCGGAGTGGGTATAGTATTCAGTTTGGATAGGGCATCTACACCATTATATGCACAATACACATTAAATTTTGAACTCAGATAGTTTCGCATGAACATCAGCCAGTGCCTGTCGGAATCGATAAGAAGAATTGTTGAAAACCGTTCATTGCTATTTAATACATTATTCCACTCGGATGTTGTCTGGTTTGAGCTAGTAGAATTACGGCCTTCTTCTTTATTGAAGTTCGCTGCCGGAAGCACGATGCTCAGAAATACTCCCTGTGCACTACTTTTTCCTGATTTCAACTGACCTCCTGCCGCCAGAACCATCGTCTGCAATTCCTTCATGGTCTTGTATTCGTTTAAAGAAGATGCTTTCGAACCCTCTATTTGAGATGAGCCCGAGAACAGATCCCGGGTATACCCTTTGTTATGGTAGCCCGTCATGTTGACCTCCAGTAATACATTTTCCCCATTAACCACAGCATTAATCTGAAAGAAACTCAAGGGTTGTAAATGAACCATGATATAACGAAGCAATTTTTGAACGATAGGCTCCAATAAATCACTGGTCATCTTCACATACACTTCGTTAGAAACACTTTTCTGAATAAAAGCCCCTTTTTGCCAGGCAACCAATTCACAAGGCATGAGATGGTTCCTTATGAGGGCACTTAAATCTGTTATTTGATCCGCCTGACGTGCCAACAAGTTTTTACGGTTCAGCTCATATCGAGTACAACCAGCCTCAAGTAAGCTGTTTAAATCGTCCATACGCCATAAGGTTTGGGTGTCCGATTCTTTTAGAGATACCTGGACTTGATTCGCATGTAAACAAAATAAATGTATCATTTTTCGACCCACTTCTTTCCAATGCATGTTCATTTCCTCAAGTGCCTTCTGATGTTCAATTTCTTTTTGATGCACAATGGTATCGATCCCTTCCTTATAAAGCATGTTGTTCTTATATTCATTATTAGACCGTACAACCCAAAAGTAAATTAAAAGTGCCAGGCATATCTCGGACAAAAAGTACCAGTGAAAACCTGGAGGAACATCGATAATAAAAACAAAAACAAAACATTGCAACAGTACATCCAAATAGAGTAATGCAATGATGCCTGTTAACAGGATAATCTCTTTACGGTTCACATTTCTCATATCACACCGGTAAATCCAAATACTGAGTATATAGAATGCGGCAACCGTATACAAAGTTGCAACCGGTAAATAGCAATATTTCATATACAATGGATCCGGAATAAAGAATACCAAAGTATTCATGGTGGCAGCAATGGTCAGCATTGCATAGAAAGGAAACATAATTTTTCCGTTCATATCTCTTGCATACAGGGTGTCTGCAAGTATTTGCCGAACACCAACAATGAATATCAGAGACTGTCTAAATTTTAATTTTTTATTCTGTTTAACATTATTCTGATCATCGCTAAATGGATAAAAGCAAGACTGGATTCAGTGCTTCGTTCATAGTCCTTGGAAGTTCTTCGTTGGAATGAAATCCAGGCAAATGTGCG
>QKEH01000157.1 GCA_003252385.1 Bacteroidota bacterium
CGGATGGCATTGCTGGGACAGCCTGGGGCACAACATTATTTGCAACTAAGGACATACCCATTTACCCACTTAACGTCATTCAGATATACCCGTGCCGTTTTTGAGAATTCAATAACCAGGCGCAACAAATCGATATTAATAGATATGTTATATGAATAAAAAGACTACAAGCGCCTAACCTCAAAGGAAACTTATCGAAGCTTACCAACAAAGTAAGAACTCATACTAAACAAGCCATTCCCGGCCTCTGGCATAGAACGGCCTACACACCCGTCATTGCATACGTTTCACTTGCAACTCCTGTCGATTGATACGGATGACGATTCAATATAATTCTCACGAAGCAGCTTCGCACTCAAAACCAGGTGATATGCCACGGCGCCTTACAGAGCACTATGCCAGATGATCATTTTTAATTTACCAATAAGCACTGATATTAACACTTAAAAACTATTTTTACACCCTACAACTCAATGCCCTGACACACTACTTTCAAATACTGAACTTACTGTTCACCGTGCTTTTCTGTGTGGTGAATCCTGAAACCGTACATGCCCACAAGCAAAACACACCCCATCTGTTCACCCCTGAGCCGGTTCTTCAGCAATTTACGCCCAGTAACGAGCATCAAACCACACTATTCAATGCCTTTGCCGGACATTTTGCAGCCGGAGATTCTTTGTTTGCATTGGGCAGCTTCGGGGAAGCTGAATCCTGCTACAACAAAGCACTGGCGAAGGCTGTAAGCCTCAATCAAAAGGGGTTAATGGTTATAACTTACAACCGACTGGGTTTTGTACTATACTGGTTAAACCACTTTCAGCAATCGCTGCGAAACTATCAAAACACTATTACCCTGTGCAAACAAAGTATCGAAGCTGATTCCCTAGCCCTTTTCGAAGCCCAGGTTTTTCGCAAACACATACTGAGCTATCAACTGGATTCTACTCCAAAAGGAGATTGGGAAAAAATCGCTGTTCCCTCCGGGATTTATCAAGATCCAAAGCAATTGAGAAAATACAATTATCTCCTGTGCCTATATCACTTAAACAACGAAGATCCTATTGCTCTCGCTCAAAGTATCGAAAAAAACATCCAGCTGTCGACAACCTATTCGGATGAAAAAATATGGCAGTTTCTGTTAAAGGATCAAAAAGCCTGCTATTACAGCAATGTGAACGACTATTCCATCAGCATTAAGTACTATGAGAACTTATACTTTCAAACCGAAGAGTTCCCGGAATTATCGCCTTTCAAACTAAGAATCATACGCCACCTTGTGATGGATTATTTATCCATAGGACGTTATTCTGATGCCTTACAATTAGCCGGGCCATATAAGGATCTTATCCAAGGAAAGAAAGCTCCATTCTATTACATTGACTACATCAGGCTGGCCGAAGTATATGCCAGCACCAATCAACCCGGATTGGCGAAGTACCACTTTCAAAATGCGATCAGCTTACTGAAAAACAATACGGTTATCGACAAACGACTTGCTCGCGCATATTGCTATCTGGGTTATTTTTATAACGAATCGGCGCATCAACCCGACAGCATGCTGGTCTATCTAACCAAAGCCGAGCTAATTGTCAGGGACTACCCCGATCAATACCTGGAACATTTTATTGCCAACTATCTGGGGTACTATTACTACACCCGGCAAGAATACGAATTGAGTATTTTCTATACCAATCTGATAATCGACGACCTGGATCGACTACTCAACAACGATGATTATTTTGTGACACAACACCTGAAATTATTGCGAACCAATTACCTCGCTGCACTTAAGATCAGAGCTTCGGCATTTCACCATCTGAGTATTCGAAAAAATAACGACCCAACATCCCTTGAAAGTGCCTATTCCGATTATCAGAAACTACTTCAGTTAAAGAAGAAATTTTACGGACTTCAGGATTACCAGGCCAGTAGAATCACGCGCCTGCAGGACATGCGCACCAGCTATAACGACCTGATAGATCTTGGATTTTCCCGATATGATCTCCATCCGGAAAGACAAAAGCTGGATGAACTTTTCCGCATTATGGAAGAAAGTAAAAGTTACATGCTTAAAAATTACATTTCGTCCGAAGAAGCCAAGAACATGGCCGGAGTTCCGGAAGAGTTGATTCAACAAAGCCGTTTATTGCAGAAAGAGATTGATACACTTCAGTTTGCCGTTAACCAACAGGACTACTATGCCATTCATTATTCCAACAATCTGTTAATCGACCAGCTACTTGCCAAGATTGAAGTCCGGAAAAAGTTTGAAGACCAACTAGCCCAAAACTTCCCAAAAATTGCCCAATTCAGGAATCAGCTCACAGCAATACCCACTAAGATCACAAACATACAGAACAGACTTAACACTAATCAAGGTCTTGTGGAGTTCATGTACACATCCCATTCACTGTATACCTTTTACATTGACCAAGATACGGCGTTCATACTTCGAAATACCATTTCGCCAAATTTCCCGGACACCATATTGCAACTGAGTGAATACTTCAGCGAATTCAGTTTTGACGCATTTACAAAAACAGGTGTTCAAAAATACCTGTTCGACACTTACGCGCTGTACCAAAAAACTCTGGCTCCCCTGGAACCGTTTATGGAAGGCAAACGTCTTTTTTTAATCCCCGACAAGGAGCTTTGCCTGGTTCCATTTGAAGCACTGGTTTACGACACTACAGGCAGTCTGGCTCAAATCGGATATTCCAACCTTCCCTATCTGGTGAAGAAACATTCCATCTCGTACCTCTTTTCGTCCGATCAAATTACCCGATCGTCCATTCGAATAAAACAACGGACCACTTTCGCCGGCTTTGCTCCGGAATACATTCTAACTAAAGACAACCCCAGCTACGCCCCACTTCCAGGTGCCCGAGAGGAAATACTGTCGGCACAGAAATATTATTCCAGCAGAATGTATGTTACCCCCTCAATTGATAAAGCGGACTTCTTTAAAGCCTGTCGAAAAAAGGACATCGTTCACCTGGCCATGCATACCGAACTGGATGTGGAAAGACCTATGAATTCGCGTTTTATCATTCAACCTCAACATTCGGATCAGGATCAGCTGCATGCGTACGAGATTTATGCACAAGAGAACAACACCACATTGATGATCCTGAGCGCATGCAACACCGGACAGGGAAAGCTGATTCATGGTGAAGGCATCTTCAACATTTCGCGTGCTTTTTTACTTGCCGGTGTACCCAACATTATTTTCACGCAATGGTCGGTGGCCGACAACTCCAGCCAGCTTTTAATGCAATTCTTCTATCATAATCTGGCTCATGGAAAATCCACCGACCTAGCGCTACAAGAAGCAAAAAAAAATTATCTAAGAACCACCGACCCCGTAAAATCCCATCCCTATTATTGGGCAGGATACACATTAATGGGGAACCCGGTCAGCCTGCCATCGATTCGCTACCGAAATATGGCATTGGCAGGAGGTGTTTTGCTAGCACTGTTTTTCCTTCTTTCCCGTTTTATAACCAAAAGAAAAAGTGCTGCTAAGAAAGAATAGTCTCCTGCAAACACACTTCATGTTCTTGATTGCCAAATTGGGCTCCAGTACGAAGGTTTGATACACACAATAGCTACATTGCCACCCGATTTTTCGCCGGAAAAATACACCCCGGCAATCTTTATATGGCGATTGACCGTTTTAATTTCCTGGCCTGAACTGAATAGACACTGTCATTATCCGACAACGATTTCAGATAAGGAATAGCCTTCTGATAGTCTTTTCGGGCAACATAACATAAGGCCAGATACCATCGGGCATGCAACGAAAAGGGGGTTGAATCGTCTTCTTCCACCCGCAGCAACTCTTCTATGGCCATCTCGCTCAATCCTAACTCTATTGCATTGAGCCCAAAATAGAAATGAGCCGTCATATCGTCGGGATGGGTTAAGAGGTAATCTTTAAAAAGTTCTGATGAGGTAGCATAATCGCCCTCATCGTACAACATGTAGGCTGCCTGCACCCCCATATTGATTTTTTGACCAGATCGGGTCACCAGATCGGCGTGGTATGGCGTATAAAACTTTTCAAAAGCCGATGGCTGGTAGATCTTTTTATACAACTGAATTCCACTCACTCCAAACAGAAAAACAATAACTACCGCCATGGCATAACGCATAAAGCGATGCAATCCATGTAGCTTAACCGAAGGGGTTCTTTCGAATGCATTTCCATGATACCTTTCCGACAAGAATATTCCAAATTCGACCACATCATCATCCTGTATGGCCATATTCACCTCGCGATGCATCTCCACTTCGCGGGCAAATCCAGGGTCTTTTGCCATACGGATTTCAACCTCCCGTTTTTGTTCGGCAGTCAATGCATCGCTGAGGTAGGCGTCAATTTGCTTCAGTTTGTTCATAGTGCAATTCTTTGTATTCTTTACTATCTCGAATTATTCGTATCAACCAAGCCTTACAATGATGCCGGCGGTTTTTTGTGTACTGATCCGATTTGTATCCCATTGACCGGGTAATTTCCCGAAGGGGTATAAGGTTTAAAAACATTTTCAGTATACGCTTACAATCCGGACCTAATTCTTCAAACTTTTTCCTGTAGAGGGTCAGGCGTTCGTGCTGCATTAAGCTAAATTCATAATCTTCGCCATTTTCCACCTCCAGGGTATCCACCAAATCGTCCTTTGCCAAATACTTTCGCCCCCGCAATTCCTTCAACCATATATTCCTCGACACCGCATACAGAAAAGTTTTAACGGATCCTGTCAAGGTAAAATCGGGGGTGCCAATTTTTCGGTACAACACCACCATAGCTTCCTGAAAAACATCCCGGGCGTCCTGCTCACTGCCGCCGTTCATATAAATCATCTGACGCACGCTGGGAAAACTCTCATCGTAGATGGCATCCAACATATGATGATCCCTCATCGTCACCCCATGCAAAAGCTGATCCCTCGAATAGTTACTATGCTCTCTCACTGCTTTATTCCAATTTACACCAAAAAGTAACACTTTACTTCAAGAAAATACGATTTGCCAGTATTTTTTTAGCCCTGGCAGCTACAAACCAGATTTCTATCGCCATATCCATCATCGATACGGGCTACCGGTACCCAATATTTTTTTTCGCGCAAGCCTTCGACCGGAAAAGCTGCCTGTTGTCGTGTATACCCATGAATCCAGTTATCGGCGCACACTTCCTCCAAACAATGAGGTGCATTAACCAGCACATTATCCAAATTGCCCGTTTCAGCCACCTCCAGAATTTCCTCATGTATGGACAGCATGGCAGTTATAAACCGATCGAGTTCAGCTTTAGATTCGCTTTCGGTGGGTTCAATCATCAACGTGCCATGCACCGGAAACGACAGGGTTGGGGCATGAAAACCATAATCCATTAGACGTTTGGCAATATCCAGCTCGGTAATATTGGCCAGTTTCTTAAACTGACGACACTCCAGAATAAGCTCATGAGCTACATATCCTGTTTCGCCAGTGTAGAGTATTCCGTATGCATCCTTCAAATGAGCAGCCATATAATTCGCGTTAAGAATCGCCATTTTCGAACTTTGAGTCAGCCCCTCGGTACCCATAAGGCAACAATAGGCATGCGAAATGGTCAGAATACTGGCACTCCCCCAGGGCGCGGCGGCCACTGCCGATATGCCTTCCACACCTCCCGTTTCAACCGAAGGATGACCGGGCAGGTAGGGAACTAAATGATCGGCAACGCAGATAGGACCAACACCCGGGCCTCCTCCCCCGTGAGGTATAGCGAAAGTTTTATGCAGGTTCAGATGACACACATCGGCTCCTACTGTAGACGGATTGGTTAACCCCACTTGTGCGTTCATATTCGCGCCATCCATATAAACCTGTCCTCCGGCCTTATGAATCCGCTCGGTAATTTCGAGAATACGCTGTTCGAACACTCCGTGAGTAGAAGGATAGGTAACCATGAATGCCGCCAACTGACCGGCATGCTCGGCAATCTTACTATCCAGATCGGTAATATCAATATTCCCATTGGTGTCGCATGCCACTACCACCACCTGCATACCAGCCATTACAGCACTGGCGGGATTGGTACCATGAGCCGAAGACGGAATCAGAACCACCGACCGGTGTCCCTCGCCTCGTTGTTGATGGTACTTGCGAATCACCATCAATCCGGCATATTCGCCTGCAGCGCCGGAGTTAGGCTGAAACGAAGTGGCCTTAAAACCGGTGATTTCATTCAGCATTTTGCCCAATTCATAAAATATTTGCTGATACCCTTCGGTTTGGTCGACGGGTGCAAAAGGGTGCATTTCTCCAAATTCGGGCCAACTTAACGGAAATAGTTCAATGGCCGCATTGAGTTTCATGGTGCACGACCCCAGAGATATCATCGAATCGGCAAGCGAAATATCTTTACGTTCCAACGTCTTGATGTAACGCATCATTTCGGTTTCGGAACGATACTTTTGAAAAACGGATGCCGTAAGAAAATCGGAATTTCGTGTCAGCGTTTCCGGTAAAAGTAAGGTTTCGGGAAGCTGCTGATACGGCACAAACGAAGTCCGGCAGGCAGCTGCAAAAACTTCAATCAACAGGTTTATTTCTTTCAAGCCGGTAGTTTCGTCGACACTGATCCCAATACTGCCATCGGGGTAGTAGTTCAAATTAATTTCGCGTTCCAAGGCTTGTATTTCAACATCGTGCTGAACCATTCCTGTGGGCAGTTGAATATGCAGGGTATCGAAGAAGCACTGGTTCATCTGAACATATCCCAATCGAACTAACGCTTCCGATACGGCTACGGCTGCCGCATGACAATTGCGGGCAGTACGCTCCAGCCCTTCTTTACCATGATATACGGCATACATGCCCGCCATAATGGCTAGCAGCGCCTGAGCCGTGCAAATATTCGACGTAGCACGTTCGCGTTTAATATGTTGCTCCCGGGTTTGCAGAGCCATGCGTAAGGCCGGTTTCCCGAAACGGTCTTTCGATACCCCAATGATACGTCCGGGCATAAAACGCTTATAGCTTTCGCGGGTAGCAAAGAAACCGGCATGCGGGCCGCCAAACCCCATGGGTAAACCAAAACGTTGCGCTGAACCCACTACCACATCGGCCCCCCATTCGCCAGGAGCCTGTAATATGGTTAACCCCAACAGATCGGCAGCCACCACCACGGCACATTGACGGGCATGTGCCTGTTGCGTAAAATTCCGATAGTCCTTCACGCAGCCATCGGCTGCCGGATACTGCAAAAGAGTTCCGAATACGGGGGTCTGAAAATCGTAATCCTCAAACTTACCAAATAGCAGCCCAATACCTAAAGGCTCAGCCCGGGTCTCAAGCACGGCACGGGTTTGAGGGAAAATATTCTCATCAACAAAGAAAGTGGATACCGCTTCTTTCTGCTGCTCCCGGGTCCGGGCATTGAACAGCATTACCATGGCTTCGGCAGCAGCGGTAGCTTCATCGAGCAACGATGCATTGGCTATTTCGAGTGCTGTCAGATCGGAAATAACTGTCTGAAAGTTCAGCAATGCTTCCAGGCGGCCTTGAGAAATCTCAGCCTGATACGGCGTATAGGAGGTGTACCACGACGGATTTTCGAGAATATTGCGTTGAATAACCGGAGGAAATACCGTATTGTAATACCCCTGTCCGATATACGAAGTGAATACCCTGTTCTTTGCGGCTATTCGCTTGATCTGCTTAAAATACTGATATTCGGTCATCCCTTTGGGCAGATTCAATGGATGCGACAAGCGAATTCCATCGGGTACCGTCTTGGATATTAAAGCATCCAGCGATGCTACGCCGACGACAGCAAGCATGTCATCAACATCCTCGGGACGAGGACCGATGTGCCGGGTTATAAAACGTTCAGTTGACATGTATAATATGCGTTAGGTGTTGTTGCACTATGGAGCATTACGTCAAAAAAGGGTTTTGCCGTTTCTCTTGCCCGATGGTTGATGCCGGACCATGTCCCGGATAGACCCGTGTACTGTCGGGAAGTACCAGTAATTTCTCGCGAATGCTGTCTATCAGGGTTTGATAATCGCCTCCCGGAAAATCCGTTCGGCCAATACTTCCGCGGAACAGGGCATCGCCGGTAATAACAAATTGGGATGCCTCGTGATAATACGCCACACTTCCGGTAGAATGTCCGGGTACGTGCAACAGTTGCAACGTATCCTCACCAATCGAAAAAGGCAGGTTCAAATCAAGAAAACCGGTTGGAGCAGGTGGCGTTGTAGCCTGAAGCCCAAAAACGGCGCCGTGCTCCACTACCCGTCGGAGCAAATCGACCTCGCTGCTATGAATGAACAAGGGAGCCTGATAGTGCTCCATGGCAAAACGACAACCTAAAATATGATCGACATGACAATGCGTAGTGACCACCGCCTGAATGTGCAGCCGATTTTCCTGAACAAAAGCATCGAGGATCTGATTTTCGGATAGGGAATACATGCCCGGATCAATAATCACAGCGGCACCGGTTGGAGTATATAGCAGATAGGTATTTTGTTGAAATGGATTAAATACAAAGGTTTGAATGTTGATCATGGCGTATATCGATTCTGAGTTATTCTTTTCCTTTGAGCATGGGAACAAAGGCAAAATCGCCATGTTCGGTAGTCTCGTAATGGGTTTCCGAAAGCCGTTCGATGAGCAGCATCCGCTGCCCGTCCTGTGACCCCACCGGAATCACCATCCGTCCGCCCAGGGCAAGCTGCCCTAACAATTTTTCGGGAACCTCAGGTGCCCCGGCCGTCACCAGTATCCTGTCAAACGGAGCATAGGTGGGTAAACCCTCGTAGCCGTCACCAAAGAAGAACCTTGGTCGATAGCCTATCCGCGGCAGTAGGGTCTGAGCTCCCATAGTAAGTACCCGGTGCCTTTCAATGGTGAACACCTTAGCTCCCATGGCAACCAATACTGCAGCCTGATAGCCCGAGCCGGTTCCCACTTCGAGCACTTTTTGACCTCTCTCGACCTGTAAAAGCTCGGATTGAAAAGCTACGGTATAGGGTTGCGAAATGGTTTGGTTGGCCGCAATAGGAAAAGCCTGATCCTTGTAAGCAAAGTGCACAAAACCACTGTCCATAAACAGGTGTCGCGGAATTTGATTGACTGCAGCCAATACCCGTTCATCAGCAATCCCTTTTATACGCAACTCATCAACGAGCTTCTTCCGAAGCCCTTTATGCAAAAACGAATCCTCCATAAGCACACTGTGAATGGGCGAACCCAAGACCGTGCAAAAATAACGCATATTTTCCGTTCTCTCCGGACACTCTCCCTTGAAGTTATACAGGGGATATGAACAACGTCTTCCCTGACCTGGCTTTAGAAGAGCCCACACGCAAAATGGAAGGATTTCTCTTTTCGTAATAAAAAAAAACAGACTGCAACAATATTTATAAATTTGTGCCGTTTTGCACGAGGACACCCTGACTATGAACCGTAAATTACAGCTCGCAAAATACCTTTTTGCCGATCTGCTCTCAGCCGCCCTGGCTTGGAGTAGTTTTTACGTGTACCGAAAGCTTACCTTTGAGCCGCTAAAATTTGGCTATCGCGTACCGCTGCACTTCGATCTCAAGTTCTTTTTGGGATTGGCTCTTATCCCGCTATTCTGGGTGATTCTGTATTATGCGTCGGGATATTACCGCGAAGTATTCCGTAAATCGCGGCTAACCGAGCTTTGGTTTACCATACGGCTAACCTTTATAGGTGTACTGGTGTTGTTTTTTGGCCTGTTGCTCGATGATGTAATTGCCGATTACTCCAACTATTATCGCTCTTTCTTTACGCTGTTCCTGTTGCATTTCGGATTCACGTACCTACCCCGTTTGATTATCACAACCAACACTACACATAAAATTCATAAACGACTAATTGGATTCAACACCTTGTTGATCGGCGGCAATGAGAAAGCACTGGAAATATTCAGGGAAATCAGCCAGCAAGAACAAGGAACCGGTAATAAATTTGTTGGTTTTGTAAGTGTTCAAGGCGCAATGCCCTTTCCTTTAGGTGAAGAAATTCATCATTTAGGTCCGGTCAGTCAGGTTAAAGAGATCATTCAGAAGCACCGTATCGAAGAGGTTATCATTGCTCTGGAATACACGGAACACAGCAGCGTGGAACGTATTCTCAACCTCCTTATAGACAGTAACGTGGTGATAAAAACCATTCCCGGAATGTACGAGATTTTTACCGGCAAGGTTAAAATGTCGACCATTTTTGGCACTCCTCTCATCGAAGTTTCCCACCATCTGATGCCCGCCTGGCAACAGAACCTGAAACATTTTCTGGATGTTATACTTTCATTCGTCGCACTAGCACTGTTATCGCCATTATTCGTGGTTTTGGCCATTGGCGTAAAACTATCATCGCCCGGCCCGGTGTTTTATAAGCAAGAACGCCTGGGCAGGCATGGTAAACCCTTTACCATTTACAAGTTTCGCTCGATGTATAACGATGCCGAATCCAATGGCCCCCAGCTCTCTTCAAAAGAAGATATCCGGGTAACCCGTTTCGGCCGTTTTATGCGCAAATCGCGACTGGATGAGTTACCCAACTTCTTCAATGTACTGCGGGGCGATATGGCGCTCGTTGGCCCGCGACCGGAACGCCCGCATTTTATCAACCAGATTACCGAACATGCACCCCAGTACATTCAATTACTAAAAGTCCGCCCGGGCATTACCTCATGGGGTCAGGTTAAATACGGCTATGCAGAAAATGTGGATCAGATGCTGAAACGCATGAAATTTGACCTGTTGTACCTGGACAATATGTCGTTGTATGTAGATTTCAAAATTATGATCTATACCCTTCTGATCATTTACCGTGGCACAGGGGTATAATCCTCACCCCTGTTCTGCTTCCATTTTATAATCTCTTATCACCTTATATGTTGCTCCATGTGGGGATAATACACTCCGAAAAAGCTGAAAGGATTCCACCCGAACGGTAGCAATAGCCGCATCAGCATTGCCTTGCATCCAGGTGCTCAGTCCGGCAGAATCAACCCAATGATTCACCCTTGCCAGGGTAACATGAGGACGAAACCGGGAATCCTGAAGTTTTATTCCCAATTGAATCATTGAGTTATGCACCTGCTGCTGTAACTGGGAAAGGCTCGGATGATCCTGAACGCCTACCCATAACACTTTTGGATTGAACAAGGGACCAAAGCACCCTATTCCCTCAAGAACTAATGAAAAGGGAGCACATTCTGCAGCAATATTCAGCAATGCCGTATCAATGACAGATGTAGACACATCCACCTCGCCTAAAAATTGCAAGGTAAGATGCCAATTTTGAGGCACTTCCCATTTCACCCTGCCCATGCAACGCGCCTGCATTTCCTTTTGCATGGCCTCCAGCCTTACATGATGTGCAAGATCAACAGCAATAAACAACCGACACATGAGGATCTTCCATTAGAGCTGCCCGGCTTCGATCATAAGCACGATATCGTTCAGCAGTTTGTCTTCGCCCTCCGGATCAAATTCACTTTTGAGATTCTGCCCGAAAAGACGAGCCAGGGTTTGCCAAAACACGGCACTAAAGCTATTTTTTAAATCCTTAAGCAGGGCATAGGATGTTTCTCCGGTTTCGCGATCGATAAGTTTTAGCAATATTCGCCCCTGGGTAATGGTCATCTCCATTAAATCGTCTTCAAATTCTGCTTTAACTTCCTCCTCCACCTGATCGATGTATTTCCGTCTTTCCCGTTCGGTTTTCAGCGTGAGCAGATGTATGCTAACGGTATCGTATTTAGCTCCAGCCAACTTAGCATACGGATACACCTTTTTAACATTGGCCACATACCGGTTGTATTTCCGTTGCTGCCACTTGGATGAAAAAACCGGCCTACGGTATATTTTAAGTTCCTGTATTTGAGACAGCAGAACGGTATCTCCCTCAACAATCACGTATTTAAGAACATGATCGCCCCGGGTATAACTCAAGGTATCCTGTATTTCAGCTGCCTTACAGTACATGCCCAGTAAAAGTATCATGGCGATCCACCACCTCATTGCTTACTTTTTTATAAATTTAAGTTCAATTACCATTCCAAATATTTACCCATTACCGGAAGAAATTCCGGACCTGTTCATGAGGCTTTGGAAAAAAATTCTTCCTTCGGGATAAACGAATTTACACAATATTGGTTTCATAAACATACAGCTGAATAAAACGAAGAAACACCTCATATGGCACAGGAAGAACGCGATACCACCAACGAGCGCTCGTATACCAACGGAGAAATCACGGTATACTGGAAACCCTCCAAATGCATCCATGTAACCACCTGCTACCGGGAGTTGATTGACGTATTCAACCCCCGGAAACGACCCTGGATTAACATGCAGGGTGCGCCCACCGAGGAGATTATTCGCGTAGTAAACCTCTGCCCTACCGATGCGCTAACCTATAAGCGGAACGACGCCCTTACCAGTGAAACACCCGATTTAAACACCGGACATAAAACTCCGGATCCGGTAACTGAAACGCTCACAGAACTCCGTATAATGCAGGATGGTCCGCTGGTGGTGAAAGGCAACTTTACCATTGTGGATGCTAAAGGCAACCCCATGAAGTCGATGAAGATGGCTTCGTTTTGTCGTTGCGGCCGTTCACTAAATATGCCCTTTTGCGACGGTATGCACCGAAAAATTGGATTTTCCAGTGAATAGCCTATGGTATGATTGAACTGAACGTATATTCCGAAACTTCTTTCCTCGAAAACGTACTGATTCACTCTCCGGGTTTCGAGGTGGAAAACATGAGCCCGTCCACAGCCAAACGAGCCCTGTATAGCGACATTCTTAACCTTTCGGTGGCATCGAGGGAATACCTTCAGTTTAAAAAAGTACTGGAAAAGGTCTGCCAGGTTCTGGAACTTAAACAGGTACTTTGCGAGGTGATGGATAAGAAGGAAGCCCGGCATTTCTTATTGGAGCAGCTGTTTCGAAAGCATCAGGCTCAATATGTTATGGAGAGCCTGCTAACGGTGCCATCCGAAGATCTTGCCCAACAATTGATTGAGGGGATCCCCCATCCACGGCTCAGCCTCACCCACTTCCTTCATTCCGATTCCTATCTGGCAAGTCCGTTACACAATGCCCTTTTCACCCGCGACCCTGCCTTTATCATCGGAAACAATGCCATTATAAGCACCATGGCGAATCCCATTCGCCAACCCGAGTCGATTTTAATGCATACCCTTTTCCGTTTTCACCCCGAGATATCATGTGGCGTGATCGAGTTGGAGGATACTCCTTATCCATCTCATCCTTTCACCATCGAAGGTGGCGATATTCACCTGCTCAACCCGAATTGTCTCCTGGTTGGAATCAGCCAGCGCACAACCCCCCGTGCCATCGACAGCCTGATCCGCTACCTGGCCTCTTCTACTTGTATTCAACACATTTTACTCCAGGAGTTACCTGGCAATCCGGAGTCTTTTATTCATCTCGATATGGTATTCACCCTGTTGAGCGACACCGAATGTCTGATTTACAAACCGCTACTACTGGATGACACGCGCTACCACAGCCTGCATCTTGAGATTCGGGATAAGGAGATTTATAAAATCCGGTATTTGGACAATCTGCTTCACGGGTTTAAAAAACTGGGCTATTCGCTGGATGCCATACCCTGCGGAGGTAAAAACAGCAACCATCAGGAACGCGAACAATGGCACAGCGGAGCCAACCTGTTTGCCTTTGCTCCCGGAAAAGTGATTGGTTTTGAAAGAAACACCCACACCCTCGACGCTCTTCAGAAAACCGGATATCGCATTGTACCTGCCCAACAATTTATCAATCAACCCTACCAAGCGGATTCTCCGGAAAAGCTGCTCGTCAGTGTGGAAGGATCGGAATTAGCCCGTGGTGGCGGAGGCCCTCGCTGCATGACTCTCCCGCTTCGCCGAAAGTAAAGCTTCCGTAAAATAAAAAATCCGGGCAAAACCCGGATTTTTGATATCGCATAGGATCCTGTTAGTTCATTACCTGTTTTACAGCCTCAGCAGCCTGCTGAAGCGTAATTGCCGAATGTACTTTCAATCCGGATGCATCAATAATTTCTTTGCCTCCTTCTGCATTGGTACCCTGCAGTCGCACAATAACCGGCACCCGGATATCGCCAATAGCCTTATAGGCATCAACCACACCCTGAGCCACGCGGTCGCAGCGTACAATACCCCCAAAAATATTGATGAGTATGGCTTTTACGCTGGGATCCTGAAGAATAATCCGGAAGCCCGCTTCAACAGTTTTCGCATTGGCGGTTCCGCCCACATCGAGGAAATTGGCGGGATCGCCGCCCGATAGCTTGATAATATCCATGGTTGCCATAGCCAGACCGGCTCCATTCACCATACACCCTACATTTCCATCGAGCTTAATAAAATTCAGCCCATATTTCGAAGCTTCCACCTCGGTGGGATCCTCCTCTGAGAGGTCGCGCATCTCAACAATTTCAGGATGACGGTACAACGCGTTATCGTCAATATTCACTTTACAGTCAACTGCCATAATAAGACCATCCGAAGTTTTCACCACCGGATTAATTTCCAGCAACGAGGCATCGCTGGCCACATAAGCACTGTAAAGAGCGGGAACAAACTGAACCATCTTTTTAAAGGCAGTGCCCGACAAACCCAAATTGAAGGCTATTTTGCGCGCCTGAAAGCCCTGAACCCCAATTCCAGGATCAATTTCTTCCTTGAAAATCAGATGAGGGGTTTTCTCTGCTACCGCTTCAATGTCCATGCCTCCTTCGGTGGAATACATGATAATATTCTTCCCGGTTGCCCGATTCAGCAGAACGCTCATGTACAATTCCCGGATAGGTTCTTCGCCAGGATAGTAAATATCTTGCTGTATCAGCACTTTTTGTACCAGTTTGCCTTCGGGGCCGGTTTGGTGGGTAACCAAATTCATCCCCAAAATTTCGGAGGCCAGCTCCTTAACCTGATCAAGCGATTTGGCAAGCTTTACGCCCCCTCCCTTACCACGTCCGCCGGCATGGATTTGGGCTTTCACCACAAAGAACTTGGATCCGGTACTTTGTTGAATTTCCTTAGCAGCAACAACTGCCTCCTCGGGGGTGAAGGCTACTATACCTTCCGGAATTTGAGCTCCGTATTTCTTTAGGATGGATTTACCCTGATATTCGTGTAGATTCATGTGCTTTTATTTTTCTTAGGCCGATGGCTTATCCGACAATTGTTTCCCGGATGTAATGGGCTACGAAAATATTTATTTTTTTCAGTCTGACAAACATCCTTCACCAGGAAATAACTATTAAGGGTATTTGACACTTGCCTTACCGAACTAGGGGAATCGGAAGTTTTTTTGTTGCTTTGCAAAAAAACGGCATGCGCAAACTGCTTAATGAAGAATTGGACCGAATAAGTATCGACTCGTTTAAAGCATCACAAAAAACTCCTTTGGTTATTGTACTGGACAACATCCGGAGTATGCACAACATTGGTTCGGTTTTCCGTACGTCAGATGCTTTTTTGGTAGAAAAGGTGTTACTTTGCGGCATAACCGCCACTCCGCCACACAAGGACATTCACAAAACCGCACTAGGTGCCACCGATTCCGTTCATTGGGAATACTATGAGCAAACCCGCGAAGCTATTACAAAACTCCGGGAAGAAGGCTATCTGATAGCCAGTGTGGAGCAAACAGAACGAAGTATTGCCCTCCCGGATTTCCAGCCGGACAAATCGAAAAAATATGCCTTTGTATTGGGGCACGAAGTACGAGGGGTACAGCAGGAAATCGTAAACTCTTCCGATTTTACGTTGGAACTTCCCCAGTACGGCACAAAACACTCCCTCAACATATCGGTTTGTGCCGGAATTGTTATCTGGGACTTTTTTAATAAAATTGGAGGCCCACTGTCTTCGATCTCCTGACCGGATAAATTCATTTTTTTAAACACCATTTTAATTCCAAAAACCTGTATTCGCCTTTATCCGGTTACCTCAACAGGTGTCTGGATGTATGCCGAAAAATTATTATAATCAATAAAAAAAACCGGGCAACTCTGTTGAGCAGCCCGGTTCAATATCGTTAAAAACGCGTCTTATTGAATAATTCCAGCGAAGGCTTCGTTGGCAACGTATTTTCTGAATTCAGCATCTTTTTTAGCATATGCTTTCAGCGCAGCATCTTTTTCGATCGCTTTCCGAATGTTGTTAATTACCACTTCGTCCTTACCACCGCGTGCTCCGGCAACGGCTTTCAGGTAGTATACCATAGCATCATCAGTGTCGCCTAGTTCACCCAGAGTGGTGATACACTTTTCGATATCGCCGTTTAGCAGTTGAGCCAAACCAGCATTGAAAGATGGTTTGTTACCGAAATAGTTAACTGCAGCAGTGTAATCGGCTTGTTTAATTTTAATAATACCCAAGTTGTAGTTCACTGCATCGCCAGCGCTCATGGCTGAGGTTAGCAGTTGCTCGGCAGTAGCCAGGTCGCCTTGTACCATAGCCACAGCACCGAGGTTGTTGCGTACCACATCCATATCTTTAATACTTTGGGCAGCCTGGAAAGCAGCTTTTGCTTCTCCTACGTTACCCATTGCCATTTGAATGTAGCCAATGTTGTTTTGAGCACGGTGACAGGTTGGGAATTTTTTAGCAGCAGCTTGGTAGATGGTCAATTTTTGAGCATTGTCATTGTACAAGGTTGCAGCATAAAGCATTTCTTCCAAATTCAGCGTGTCGATACCGCTCTGTACAAATGCCATGATTTGTTCATCGGAATATCCAATGTTATCTACGTTGATATACATTTGAGAACGACGCAGTTTGGGAAGAACATCATCTTTGATGGACTCGAAGGCCTGAGCAATATTTTTGATTTCTTTTTCGCGTACTGCCGGATCAGAATACATAGAAAGAACGCGCAAGATCAGTTCTTTATCCTGAATGGATGAAGATTCCATTAATTTTTTAAATCCTTCCCAATCTTCAGCAGTTTGAACGGTGCTCAAGAAACCTTGCACGTCGAATCCTTCCACTTTCAGCTTCTTGAGGGTGCGGTTCATGTAGGCTTCGGCTGATTTGCCACGATTGCCAGAAAGTTTTTCGTTCAGTTCGAATTCTCCGTCAGGAGAAGCGTAGGAAGAAATTTTAGCACCTTTGATGGCAATGGTAGAATCGATTGCTGCAGCAGCAATTTTTGTCTGAAAATCTTTAACCGCTTGTTTTTTAAGTTCAGAATCCCGAACATCAGCTTTGTTAATGGTATAAAGAATTTCTGCATCGTAAGATTCCGGAGTAACTCTTTCAAATTTGTCGCCCATCAGAATGGTTTTGGGCTCCACTTTCACTAAAGTAGAAGTGGCAATTACTCCGTCGGCTATTTTGATTCCGGGAATAGAAACCGGCTCGCCACCTTTCAGTGAGGCACTCATTTCAACTACCAGTTCCGACTTCATCATTTCGGGTGAGTAGGGAATTTTGCCGGTGTAAGTATAATCACCGCCCAGGTAGGGGATTACTTTGTTATTGGCCTCTACACCCTCGCCCTGGAGCACAGTTGGTTCAAATTCAGCCTGACCACCTTCGTATTTAATAACAGGAGTGGCAGTTACCACAGCTTTCTTATTGAAATATTTTTCGGGGAAACTGGTTTTGATGGTTACCGCAACCTCACCTCCGTGAGTTTCCAAAGGTGAAGGAGTTACCACGTATTTAACCGACTCGGAGTTCTCTACCATTTTAGATATCCCTCCACAGCTGCTAAGCACGATTGCTGCAACACCAAGAGTTAATAGGTTCAGCGTAAGTTTTTTCATGATCTATTACTATTTAATTTAAGTTTAATTATGCTGGTTAGTAAGTATTTTCTGCCACATACAAACATAATAATGTTTTTAATATAAAAAAAGCAAGGTTTTCAGCTGCCTTTATATTTTTGGCTAAAATACGAAAAATACCAAAGCAGCTAGTTTTCAGTTAAATAAATTGTTAGCTATTACCACTGCAGCCCGTGTATACGATAAACGATGAGATTGGTTCGTTGGTATTATGCCGGATCAAATAAACCTGGCACCCTGGATTGCATAAGCCTTCTAAATGGTGTAATGATTCTTATACGCTTTGCGATCTTTGTTTTTACCCCACAACTGTCCTATCAGTAAACCTCCAACCGTGCAGGCGCCCAACAGGCTTGCGCGCAGGTTTCCATAGATAATCCAGGACAGTGCCCCGCCCAAAACTGCTCCAAATACAGCGCCCCAGAACGCATAGAGGGCATAATAATAGTTGGCCAGTCGTACATTATGCGCCTTATGCAAGTGCTCTTGTATTTGAGTTATAGTTTGCTCCAGCAGTTTCCGTCCTCCGGATGTCTGAAGCGAATCGGGCAACAGATCCAACATTTCGGTCAGGTGCTTTTTATGTCCGGAACAAACCGCACATGCTATTGATAACTCATCGGTTTTGGTGGCCATCAGAGGCAAATGCCCCAAATTGTAGAAGCGAAAATCGGAATCGGAAATCAGGGAACGTTTCGAATCCAAGGTAATGTAAAAGGAATCGGACCAGTTTGACATAGCTGTTGTATAGTATTACAAAGGGCACCTCATTGGGTGCCCTTTGAAAAAAAATATTCGTATTGTTCTACTTATCGATCTTCTCAGGGCGAGGCATAAGAACCTTGCGAGACAATTTCAGTTTTCCGGTTTTATCGTCGATATCGATAAGTTTTACTTCCACGATATCTCCCACGCTGAGTTCGTCTTCAACATTCTGAATACGTCTCCAGTCGATTTCGGAGATATGCAGCAATCCATCCTTATTGGGTAGGATTTCGACAAAAGCACCGAAGCTCACAATGGACTTCACTTTACCTTTGTAAACTTTATCGATTTCGGGAACGGCCACAATGGCACGAATACGGTTAAGCGCAGCCTCCAACACGTTCTTATCGGCAGCAAATACTTCAACCACACCCACATTGTCCACTTCTTCGATTACGATGGTAGCCCCTGTGGTGGCCTGAATTTCCTGAATTACTTTACCTCCAGGCCCAATTACAGCACCAATCATTTCTTTGGGGATGATCAGTTTTTCAACACGGGGTACGTGCGGTTTATAATCGGCACGAGGCTTATCCATGGTTTTAAGTATCTCGCCCAAAATGTGTTCCCTTCCGCGTTTGGCCTGAGCCAATGCCTGAGCCAGCACTTCGTAGGAAAGGCCGTCCACTTTAATGTCCATCTGAGTAGCGGTAATTCCATCGGCAGTTCCGGTTACTTTAAAGTCCATATCGCCCAGATGATCCTCATCGCCCAAAATATCGGAAAGCACGGCATATTTACCGGTCTCGGAATCGGTGATGAGCCCCATGGCAATACCAGACACCGGTTTCCTGATTTTAACTCCAGCATCCATAAGGGCAAGAGTACCTGCACAAACCGTGGCCATTGAAGAGGAACCATTGGATTCGAGAATATCGGAAACTACGCGAATAGCGTAAGCGTTATCTTCGGGAATCATACGTTTCAGGGCACGGTGAGCCAGGTTTCCATGTCCCACTTCACGACGGCCAACACCTCGCATGGGGCGGGCTTCGCCAGTGGAGAAGGGTGGAAAGTTGTAGTGCAGAACAAATTTTTCACTTCCCTTGATGAGTACTTCATCGATCATTTTTTCATCCATTTTGGTACCCAGGGTGACGGTGGTCAGCGACTGGGTTTCTCCACGGGTGAATACGGCCGACCCGTGGGTTGCAGGGAGGTAATCCACTTCGCTCCAGATGGGACGGATTTCGTCAGTTTTACGGGCATCGATACGGATCTTTTCGTCCAGAATGAGACTGCGAACAGCTTTTTTCTCCACATCGTGATAATATCGCCCATAGAGGGCTTCGTTGAGCGCTTCTCCTTCGGGCAAGGTAGCCACAAATTCTCCCTTGATGCTTTCTTTAAGCGCTTCGAGTTTATCGTGCCGCTCGTGTTTGCCCGGAGTAGATTTCACGATAGAGTACACTTGATCGTAACCTTTGTCCCAAACGAATTTCTCAAGCACTTCGTCGTATACCTCGTGGCAATATGCTCTTTTTTCGGTTTTGCCTACTTCACGGGTCAGTTCCATTTGAACCTGACAGTGTTTTTTAATTTCATCGTGGGCAAATTTAATGGCTTCGAGCATTTCATCTTCCGAAACTTCATCCATCTCGCCTTCTACCATCAAAATATTATCGATGGTTGCACCGACCATAATATCAATATCGGCCTTCTCCAGTTCGCTGAATGTGGGGTTAATTACCAACTTACCATCGATACGGGCTACGCGTACTTCGGAAATAGGACCATTGAATGGAATATCAGAAACTGCCAAAGCGGCCGAAGCAGCCAATCCAGCCAGTGCATCGGGCATGGTATCTTTATCGGCTGAAATAAGGAATACGGTTACAAATACTTCAGCATGGAAATCGTCGGGAAATAAAGGGCGCAGCGCACGGTCAATCAGACGGGAAATCAGGATTTCGTAATCGCCGGCACGACCTTCGCGTTTCATAAAGCCACCGGGGAAACGGCCGGCTGCTGCAAATTTCTCTTTGTACTCTACGGACAGAGGCATAAAATCCACATCTTCTTTTGCCTCTTTGGCACAGGTAACTGTAGCCAATAACATGGTATTTCCCTGCTTAACGACAACAGAACCATCGGCCTGTTTGGCGAGTTTTCCTGTTTCAATTTCTATCACCCTGCCATCGCTGAGGGTAATAGTTTTCACAATTGGTTTGTTCATTTTCGTGTTTCTATTAATGATTGTTTCGGGGTGGGCCACTCTACCCAACTGCCCCTTTTTGATTGTTTAAAGGTTAAATATACCTTTCTTTAGAAAAGAAAAAAAGGCAATTTGTTCAATTGCCTTTTTTCAAATTACTTTCTCAGGTTTAATTCTTTGAGAATTGCTCTATATCTTTCAATATCTTTTTTCTTCAGATAATCCAGTAATCTCCTGCGCTTACCAACCAATTTCAAAAGCGCGCGCTGGGTGCTAAAGTCCTTGCGATTGCCTTTCAGGTGCTCGGTGAGGTGAAGAATACGGGTAGAAAATAGAGCGATTTGGCTTTCGGGAGAACCAGTATCGGTATTAGACTTTCCGTACTTTCCGAAAATTTCTTGTTTTTGTACTGCTGTTAAATGCATAAAATTAAATATTTAAGTCCCAAAAAAACAGGACTGCAAAGGTAAGTAATTTTTTATAGCGTGCAAGAACTCGTTGGTTTTCTTCGAGAACAGCCCTCCACTTCTTGGCTAAATATTAATTTGAGGTGCTGGAGAAGTATTGCTTACTTTGGAGCATGGAATCACCTGAATTAATAAAAAGCCTGCTAAGTGTATTTTTCCCTGAGGACATTACCCAGCATTTTGAGATCAGCTCAGTAGATGAAAAG
>QKEH01000171.1 GCA_003252385.1 Bacteroidota bacterium
CACTCATGAGTATGGGGTTATAAAATTTTACAAGATTAGCAACGCCCCGCTCCATTTCGCTCCGGCTAAGCCTACGCTTCATTTCGCGGGGCGTTGCTAACATACTTCCTTTTATGAGTGTTTACACAATCTTTTTTATACTACCTAATGATCCTAGTTATTCATAAGGGTACTCTGTACTCAATACTCAGTACAGAGAATGAGAATGCCTCATCATTTGCTTTGAAAGGCTTTGCCCTGTCAGATGTGAGATCTGAGGCAGGAACTCCCACACTTGGATAGTTTTACTTCTGCCATTGATAGTTGGGTGTACTCAGTACCAGTACTCTGTACTCAATACTCAGCACAGAGACTGAGGATGCCTCATCATTTGCTTTGAAAGGCTTTGAGCTATCCGATGTGAGATCTGAGGCAGGAACTCCCAGACTTGGATAGTTTTACTTCTGCCATTGATAGTTGGGTGTACTCAGTACCAGGTACTCTGTACTCAATTCTCAGTACAGAGTACTGAGAGTTCCACTTTCATCCTTTTACCCGTCTACTTTTGCATTTGGTCTGAATGGTGTACTTTCTTTTGCGTTTACAGTAAAACAAAAAGAGCGCGTTGAAGGTTCCGACCATTCAACACGCTCTTGCTCTGGCTCCCCAGGTAGGACTTGAACCTACGACCTACGGATTAACAGTCCGCCGCTCTAACCGACTGAGCTACTGAGGAATTTTGAGGCAGCAAAAATAGGTACTAAAGATTAATATTCCAAAATGAAATCCGGTTTTTTTTAGTTCTACTTCGTAATAATCCCGGATGTATTTCAACATCAGGAATTTAATGAAGGATAATTAAGAACAGCATCGCCTTACTTGCAATAATCTTGAAGGGAAGGAGTACCGAAGCGGCGGTTTATTTTCGAAGTATTTGTATTTTTAGTGCCAAACTACTGCTATGTTGTTACAGGAAGAAGAAAAGAACAGGTTAACTGGTGTTTTAGGAACGCTGGCTGTTCACTTACTGGTATTGATTGTTTTTTTAATTGCTCGTCTCGATAAGGTTCGTGACATCCATCAGGAACCTATTGTAATTGAATTTGACGAGCAGCTTTACGAGCAGCTTCAAAAAAAACTGACGGAAGATAAGTCGGAGAAATCCGAAGTGGAACCCTTAACGGATCAGGAGGCAAAAAATATAGCTGTAAATACGGCCAATAAACTCGAAGAACAGATCAGCACCGAAAAATACATCGACCAGCTCAAGGAGGAGTTAAACATTAAGGAGTTGAACCAGCAGTTAAGCCGTGATTTGGGTGATGAACCGGAACTTTCGAAGCCGCAGGAGGTGAAACAGGAAACCCAACATAAGAAGACCTATTACAACGGACCAACCCGCATTACTTTTAACCTGGCCAACCGAACCGACCGTTACATCCATGTTCCGGTATACAAGTGCCAGGGTCATGGTACGGTGGTAGTCGCCATTGTGGTCAATCCCGAGGGCGAGGTGATTTCGGCCTCTATTGAATCGGCTTCCACCAACGAGGAATGCATTCGCAATGCGGCCGTCGAATCGGCAAGAATCTCCCAGTTCAATCGCGATCCTCAGGCCGAAGCTCGTCAAAAAGGAAGTATTTCGTATGAGTTTATTGCCCAGTAGGATGGATAGCATACGTAATGATATTTATATCATTGATAATAAATGCTATAAATCAGATTTAGTAAATTATAAGTTTAATTCTTCAGGGTATCAGTTTTACGAGGTTTTGCGAACACGTAATGGGGTTTTACTGTTTCTCGACGACCATCTCGACCGCTTAATGGATGCCTTGCCCACACCAAGGATTTATTACGGCTTGTTGCGCCAGGCGGCCAGGGAAAACCTGCTTGCGCTGGTAAATGCCAATGCTATGATGGAAGGAAATGTTAAGCTGCTTTGCCGGCTGGAGTCCGATACCTTCGCGCTGGCAGCCTATTACATTCCGCACAATTATCCCGAAGCCGGTTTGTACCAACAGGGAGTGCACTTAAGTACTTTTCAAGTAGAACGTCCGGATCCGCATCTGAAGCAAATCAGTGTCAGCACGCGCATAGCCGAAAATATCCAGACGCGTCCGGAGTTGCGTACTTCCTATGAAGTGCTCCTGGTCGATCACCACCAATGCATTACCGAAGGCAGCCGATCCAATTTCTTTCTGATTGGCGACCAGCAACTGGTTACCGCACCGGATTCCCGGGTACTAATGGGCATTACGCGCAAGTATGTACTACAATTGGCGGCTCAGCTGCAAATTCCGGTGGTTCAGCGCTGTATACCGCTAACCGAATTGGATCGGTTTCAGGCGGCTTTTATATGCGGCACTTCGCCCCGGGTATTGCCGGTTAACGGTATCGATGCGTTTCGCTTTGATACACAAAACGGTCTTTTACGCCGACTGATGGAGGCTTATTCCGAAGCTCTGGAAACCTACATTCGCCAGCATTTGGTGGTTTAAAGCCGCCCCTGAGCCAGTTTAATCTCGCCCACTTTGGAAAGTCCATGAAGAATGGAATCCACTTCGCTCTTATTGCCCAAAACTTCCACGGCACGCAACAATTGCGGGTCGGTTTTAAGGTGTGTTTCCATACGGCCTTTTTGGAAGTAGTAGCGGCTCACGATTTCATCTTTGAGCAATTCTTCAATTTCGCCCCGGAAATGCTGTAAATCCTGTTGGGTATCGGAAGAAAACATAGAGTGCAATTCTTCAATTTGTGCTTCAGCTAGTTTATAGTAACCTTCACGTTTCGAAATCTTTATCAGCTCATCTAGCTTTTCGCTACTTTGAGAATTGTAATCTAACTTTTGCCGCTGCACGAAGTGCATAAAATCGGAATAGATCGAATCGGTAATTTCAAAATCGAGTGGTTTGGCAATGGAGGGGTGTTGCGAAGCATACTGTGTGGCGAAGTCGAAAATCAGATTGTTGGCGTACAGGCTGTAGGTGATATTGGCACTTTGGGGTGCGCTTACTTCTATATCGGGGCGTACCCCACCACCATCGACCACGGTACGGCCATTGCGGGTGCTGAATTCCGAAATGAGCGAATCGGGGATGTAGCCTACACTGCCGTCTTCGTTCCGATGGGTGTAATCGAGAGCCTGGATGCAGCGTCCGCTGGGAATGTAGTATTTGGCTGTGGTAATTTTCAGCTGGGTGTTGTAGCTTAACTTACGGGTGGTTTGTACCAGGCCTTTGCCAAAGGTACGTTCGCCAATAATAATGGCCCGGTCAAAATCCTGCAGCGATCCGGCCACAATTTCGGAGGCCGACGCCGAGCCGCGGTCAACCAAAACGGCCATGGGAATGGAGGTGTCCAAAGGTTTGCGTTGGGTAAAGTATTCCTGATCCCACTGTTTGGCTTTTCCATGGGTGTACACCACTTTTTCCCCTTTGTTCATCCAAATGTTAACAATGTCCACCGATTCATCGAGCAGCCCGCCGGGGTTGCCTCGTAAATCGAGAATGACGGACTGAATGCCCTGGACTTTAAGCGCGGTAAACGCATCGCGAACCTCTTTCCCGGCATCGCGGGTAAAATTAGTCAGGCGTATGTAGCCCACGTGATTTTCCAATACGGTATAGTAGGGAACGTTGGGAATGGTAATTTTTCGCCGCTCAAAGGTAAATTGAAGGGTGTCCTTTCCGGATCGTTTGATTCGCAGGAATACCGGGGTGTTGGGAACGCCTTTGAGGAGTTCACTTACATCGCTCACGCTTTTTTGAAAGGTACTGGTACTGTCGATCCACAGAAGCGTATCGCCGGCCTGCAGGCCCACCTGTTGGGCAGGAAATCCTTCGTAGGGTTCCGAGATGATGGTATAATCACCGGCCTTGCGGATTAAGGCACCTATGCCTCCATACTCACCGGTGGTCATAAACCGGAAATCGTCCATATCCGATTCGGGGATATAATTGGTGTAGGGATCCAAGGATTCCAGCATGCCCTCAATACTGGCGTTAATCAGGTCTTCAGGATTCTTTTCATCCACATAGAAAAGATCCACCTGCTGAAACAGGGTCACAAAAATATCCAGGTTCTTGGCAATTTGAAAATCGTGTTCGCTAGCCGACATCCACAGTAAGGAAGCCACTCCCAGTCCGCCGATAATCCAGGCTGTTTTTTGCCTAACTATTCCGCTCCAAAGTTTTTTCATGCGTAGTATGCTTTGCTACAAATGTAATGCAAAAACACACGCTTTGGGGGGCATTAGTAATTTTTAACGAGTGACCGGGGAACCGGGGCATACACCAATTCGCGAATTTCGGCCAGCGACAGGTAATACTTCTTTTTACGCTCAAGATATTTGCTCGAAATAAGTTGGCTTGTTTTAATGTGAGTGGTGTACTCGAGCATTTCATTACCCAGCCCGCGCTCAATGGCCATGCGGTCGGTTTCCCGTTCAATTTTCCGACGGTTCATAAAGTAGTTTACCGAGTACCAAAGCATGCCCAGGTTCGAAAGTTTTTCGTACTCGAGGATGTGAGCGTATTCGTGACCCAGGATACCGGTTTTTGCCGTCAGGGACATATTACGAAACAATTGCCGGCTGTTGTTCTCCGGGTTGTTGCTGATGAAGATGATGTACCTGCGTTTTTTGGACGAACGAAACAGAAAATCGAATGCCGGTCGTGCAGCCATTAGCGTAGGAAGCTTTTTGTAACGGTATTCGATGTGGGTAGTTCTTAATTCGGGGTAATGGGCAAGGGCCAGTAACGCCGGTTTATGCATTAATGAATCAAATCGTTTGTTTACCCCTAATTCAGCATTTAAAGAATCTATGTATTCCGGGCTACTCTTTTTTTCTCTGGACCAGCCGCTAATCCCCAGAATCAGAAAACAGCTGAACAGTCCCAATCTCCATCGCTTCATACCTACCATCTTTCAAATAAATCGCTCGAAATGTGTAATTTCGCTTCCTTCTTATACGGCTGGAATTTATAAAGTTACATATATATAGATGAGAATAGTGATACAGCGCGTGCTTCAAGCCATGCTGGAAATTGATGGAAAGGTGTATTCGCAAATAGCCAATGGTTTGCTCGTATTGGTTGGGGTGGAAGATACCGATACCGCAGAGGATATTGAGTGGCTGTGTGGAAAGGCGGTACGCATGCGCATTTTTAACGACCCGCAGGGGGTTATGAATGAGTCGGTACTGGATCGAAGCGGGGAGGTGATGGTGGTAAGCCAGTTTACGCTGCATGCCAGCACGAAGAAAGGCAACCGCCCATCTTATAGTAAAGCTTCAAAACCTGATACGGCCATACCTCTTTATGAGCAGTTTGTACTTCAGATGGAAAAGGAATTGGGCCGACAGGTAGCAACGGGAGTGTTTGGTGCCGATATGAAAATTACCCTTTCCAACGATGGTCCCGTAACCGTAGTGATGGATTCTAAAAACCGGGAATGATGACTTTAAAGGACTTGCAAAAAGCGGTAGACGAATGGATTACCACGTATGGAGTGCGCTATTTCAGCGAGCTTACCAACACCGTTCTTCTTATGGAAGAGGTGGGCGAATTGGCTCGCGTTATGGCTCGAACCTTTGGAGAGCAATCGGCCAAACCGGAAGATTTGCCCCCCGATCTTCCCGGAGAAATGGCCGACATTCTTTTTGTTCTGGTATGCCTGGCCAACCAAACCGGGGTCGATTTGGAGGAAGCCTTTCAAAAGACACTGGACAAAAAAACCCGCCGCGATGCCAGGCGCCACAAGAGCAATTTAAAGATTTTGCCACCGGTCGACCTGCCCGAACCAGGTGTTTGAAGAATTGTGAACTGCTTTTTCAGAAAAAAAGCAGAAGCACCCTGCCAAATCATTATTTTTGAACCCGGCTACCAACATAACTATGCAGGACAGTACAAATACTACGATACATACAGAATTACCGCGTGCGGTTTTGGAAACGGCACAGGACAGTATGGGGCACTCCGCAGCGGCTTCTTTCGAAACCACAGCCGCGGTGGTGGGGAATACCAAACCGGTTCAACGCGTAGCTACCGAACCAGCTGCAGTAATCCGTGAAAAAACTGAGGTGAAGCCTGTGCCAGTATCGGAAGAACCAGCTGCGGACAGCATTGAGGTGGTAGCTGTACAGCAGGAAGTGCAGAAGCACCACGAACCTTCGGTGCCGCTGTTCACCCTGACGCCCCATACCGATGCCCTTTTCAGCTACCCACCGGAAAAAGTATGGCAAACCTCGTTCACCCTTCCTACCCGGCGGAGTTGCGGGGAACCGGTGATGCGTGAATTTCAGCGTACACAAATGAACTGGACATTGCTGGTTGGACTGGTTTGTGGGGTATTACTTTTGAGCCTTAAATTGTACTACAACAAATTCATCGGACAGGTATTCAATACCCTGGTAAACTTCCAGCTGGCCGACACCCTGCTACGCGAAAAGAACGTAATAACCCGCCGGGCTTTCTTAATGCTTAACAGCATTTATGTTTTAGTGCTGAGCCTATTTATCTTCCTTCTGGCTCAGAAGTTCGGATTGCCAATACACGGTCGTCAACCGCTCATTTACCTGTATATTCTGCTCGGATTTACAGGATTGGTGTTAGTGAGAATGCTGGTATACTATCTCACGGGGTTTTGCATGGAATGGCTTTCAGCCATTACCCAACAGATTCATATGAATTATCTGGTGAACAAGAATCTGGGATTGCTTTTGCTGCCCCTGGTATTCATGTCCATCTATTCCAACTTCATTTTGTCCGGTGTTTTTCTCTACATCGCACTGGCGTTGGTTTTGCTGGGTTCTTTATACAAACTTATCCGGGGCTTCCAAATAATTATTCGAAACGGAGTGTCATTATTCTACGCAATTTTGTATCTTTGTACGCTCGAAATAGTGCCCATTGCAATTGTTTCGAAGATGATTTTAATGCTGAGATAGAAGAAGTTACCTAAGGAGAATTGCAGACATGAAGATCAAAAAAATTCTGGTTTCTCAACCAGAGCCTCAAACCGACAAAAACCCCTACGCTGAAGTAGCTGAAAAGAACAACGTCAAAATCGAATTCCGATCTTTTATTCACGTTGAACCCGTAGAGACCAAAGAATTTCGTCAACAGCGGATTAACATTTTGGATCATAGTGCCGTGCTGTTTACCAGCAAAACGGCCATTGATCATTTTTTCCGTGTGAGCAACGAAATGCGCATTACCGTGCCGGACACCATGAAGTACTTTTGTAATTCGGAGTCCATTGCACATTACCTGCAGAAATACATTGTATACCGGAAACGGAAAATTTTCTACGGAAAAGGCCGTTTCATCGACCTGATGGAAGTTCTGGACAAACACAAATCGGAAAATTTCCTGGTACCCTTGTCGCACCAACACAAAAAGGAAATTCCCGAATTGCTTACCGAACGAAAGCTGAAGTACAACATAGCTTTCCTGTATCGTACCGTGAGCAGCGACCTTAGAGATTTGTCCATGATTAACTACGATGTACTAGTATTCTTCAGTCCTTCCGGGATCCGTTCGCTCCTGACCAATTTCCCCGAATTTGTGCAGAACGATACGGTAATTGCCTCTTTCGGAAATTCCACAGCCAAAGCCGTAATGGATGCCGGATTACGTCTCGATATCCAGGCTCCCATGCCCAATGCCCCTTCCATGACTATGGCACTCGACCAGTTTATTCGCGAGCGCAATAAAGGAAAATAGTGGCAATACCGAACTTTCGATATTTCAAGGGATGTTTAATCAAAGCATCCCTTTTTTGTTTAGTATCAGTTTCTTATCTGAACACAAACGAGGGTATTCCGCTTCATGTGAAGCTGGAACGGAACCAGGCGAAGTCCACGAGGACGGATCGCAAAACCCCTCATTTTTCACTAAGGGGTTCCTATAGGATCTCCAAGAAATAGCGTAATATTGTTTAATGGTGATTGCGAGAGACTGCTACCTGAAGCAGTATCTGCCAGCATCCGAAAGGTCGACACCAGCAACCCGCCGGAAGCAGGAGGTTTCAGCCTTACATAGGGTGGATCGAGGTGAACCATCGTTTTCATGGATGAGCATCTGGCAGCAATCGGGATTTAAATTGGCAGGTATGAAAATGACACTTTTTAGTATTCTACTGGCAGGCAGCGTCTTTGGCTGGGTAGCCTGTGTTTCCAAATCGCAAAACAGCACCATGCCACCGTCAGGGGCTCATTCCGACAGCTGTTCGACCCACCTGGAACACCACTATGAAGTGTACCTGCCCGAAAGAACTAAAAAGTGTTCCGAACTGCCGTTGCTGGTGGTAATTGATCCGCATGGACAAGGTAAAAAAGCACTGGCCACCTTCAAAATGGCAGCCGATCGCTATCAACTCATGGTGGTGGCCTCCAACACGCTACGCAACAACTATCCCGACTTTATTACGGCTATGGACGAACTGATTGGCGATGTAAAAAAGAAATATCCAGTGGGTGAAGCACTTTATCTGGCCGGATTTTCGGGTGGCGCACGTATGGCTTTGGCTTATGCCGGCCGGCATCCGGTACAGGGTACCTGGGTAAGTGGCGCCCTGGCAGATATAGATCAGTTGCAACAAATACATTCCCCGGTGGTAGTATTGGATGGTATGGCCGATTTTAATTTCATCGAAGCGGCGCAGTATATTTTTCAGCCCGCGTCCGCTCCCGGCAATTTGTTTATTGAATTTACCCAGATGGAACACACCTGGCCTGACAGTATGCAGATTACCAATACATTGGGCTACCTTGTTTTACGTTCTGCTAAAGGAAAATGCAAGCCATCGGCCAAATGGGTAAAGACGTATTGCCAGAATCAGGAACAGCAGATTGCAAGCAGCCAGAGTTCCGAGAATTTTCTGCAGGCAGCACTTGTTGCCCGCAACATGGCACGCATACCCGAGTTTAACAAGCAAATGGATTATTTACGACTGCAGCAATCTATAGAGCAAGACGCATCCTTTAAAAGCGAATTGAACCAGTTGCAGGAAAGCATCCGTTTTGAGCTGAATATCCGTAAGGAATATTCACGCGCACTGCAGCGGGAAAACATTACCTGGTGGCAACCGGAAATAGACACCTTGAAAAAGCGTACGGACGAAAGCCGGGATCCTTACCACAGGTTGGCATTGCAACGGATCAAAGGGTTTTTGGGGATACTTAGTTACACCCTGTGCAACCAATGCATTCAGCTGGAAAACTATAGCGACCTGGAGCGCCTGCTCCCGATATACGAGTACCTGGAACCCCGAAACCCGGACATGTTCTATTTTAAAGCATGTTTAGCCTGGGAAAAGGGGCAGGAGAAGGCAGCTGTGGCAGCCTTGCAACAGTCGGTCGAAAACGGTTTTTGCGACTGGCAGCGGATGACTGCAGAATTTCCTCAAAAACTTTTACAGCAATTACCCGATAGTCGCCGGGAATTATAGCAAATCGGAAACCAAAGTAGCCGCATCCATTACCAGGTACGGGCAGATGTGCGTAAATGTCCTTTCCCGGGAGAGTATCTCGTAATCTTCCGGTTGGCTCACATTTCTTCGAAGCAGCTCGCTGCAGTGTAAACCACAGTGGCGTTGCAGAAAGCGACGGTCGAATTCGCGGAGGAGTTCGCTGGTTTTATCCCGGGCGGCCAGGTCGTGGCTTTCAGAGCGCCCGTACTTCAAGCCCAGAGCCATGTACGAGCCCAGTACCGCCCCGCAGATTTCTCCTTTTCGGTTAATCCCACCGTTAAGTCCGGAGGTGATTTTCAGTGCCACAGCCCGATCGAGGCCAAGTTGGGGCGCAAAGGCCGAAAAAACCGACTGAGCACAATTCAACCCCGATTTAAACAACGCTACAGCCTCGCGCACCGGTTGGTCCTCCAGGCACAAATACATGCTTATTGCGGTTTGGGGGCAGAGGCTCGAAAATTCGGCCGACTGTTGAATACTTTCAGGAACGGTATTTCGGGGGATGCGTATCCAGCCCAGCGACTCAAAGTACGTTTCGGCAGAGGTGGTAAGCAGGTACAATGACTGCAGTTTACAACTTTTGGCATGGTCGAGAATTTGTTGGTGCAACTGCTTTCCAACACCCTGGTTTCGAACAGCCATATCGACGGCCAGCGAACGAAATAAACCCATGTTTCCGTATACCTCCAAACCGGCAGTGCCCAAGAGTTGGTTGTCTTTTTCAAACCCTACGAAATGCTGCTTTCCGGCAACTACATCCTCTGAAGGCAAAAGATTTTTGGTCAGCAGGCTTTTAATGGATTGAATGGTAAGATTATTCATTGTATTATATAGTGTAGTCGTTTAACATAACCAAGTGCATGGAACCCTTATGGGATGGATTCCTTGTATCGTTAAATGGGTTGTGTAGTTTCGGATTCTTGGCAGATTTGAGTATTCATGACCGGGTTATTTTCCCCTTACTTTTTCCTGGTAGAAATGAAAGAACTGATCGCGGATTTGATCGCGCACCCGGTAGAATTCGCTCCGTACAAATTCCGGGGTACCGGTGGCATGCGAGGGATCGTCGAAACCCATATGCAAACGGTGTTTGACTTTGCCGGTAAAGGTCGGGCAGGTTTCGTTGGCACCACCGCATACGGTAATCACATAATCCCATGGTTCATTGAGGTAGATCTGAACCGAGTCGGACGTGTGCTGGCTGATGTCAATACCGGCTTCCCGCATCACCTGAACAGCCGTTTCGTTGAGTTTGCCCGAGGCTTCGGTACCTGCCGAACATACGGTAATGGCCGGATCGAACGATTGTAAAAAGCCATGTGCCATTTGACTGCGGCAGGAGTTGCCGGTACAAAGAATAAGGATTTTCATGCTATTGTGTGTAAAAATCGACCAAAGGTAGTCATTCGTTCCGGATCTTATTCTTCCACGGGCGTAGGATGATTGGGTGAATTGTATGTATGTACAAACAAGATTTTCCGTTCATCCCCCATGTTTCCCCGTTCATCGTTCTTTTTTTTTCCTTCTGATTGGGTATGCCGATGTTTGGGGTACTCATTTAAAAAATCAAAATCATGAAAACGTGTATTCTATTGATGCTTTTGAGCCTGGGAACCACATGGGGCCTGGCTGCGACAAACTATGAAAAAGACATGCAAAGCGGGTTGGACAATTTGAAACAGACCACCAACCTCGACGGGATAGATGGCCTGTCGGACTACTTTCGACAGGTGTCTGCCGAACACCCCGAGGAATGGTTGCCGCTATACTACAGTGCCTTGTGCAAACTGATCCTTACGTTCCGGATCCCCGATTCGACCCATAAGATGCAGCTCATAGCCCTGGCCCAGGTTCAAATCGATCGAGCGCTGCAGTTGCAGGCAACGGAGTCGGAGCTGGTGACACTTCAGGGTCTTTTATACCAGGCCACCATTATAGTAGATCCGGTAAAAAATGGGGGGACATACGCCTACAAGGCCAAACAGGAATTTGACCGCGCCCGGAACCTCGATGCTACCAATCCGCGCCCTGTGTACCTGCAGGCTTTGAGTATAATGTACACCCCCGTGCAATACGGTGGCGGTACAACTGCCGCTTGTCCGCTCCTGCAAAGCGCCCAAAGCTTGTTTGAGGCTTTTGTTCCCAAAGGTACGTTGTACCCCAAGTGGGGTGCCGAGGATTGCCGCTATTTTTTAAACTACTGCAACCAATAGCCCGCATCCACGAATTGGCCGGCCGGTATCAGGAAGCTCGTGCACTGTGCCGGCCGCTTTTCATGGGATGAGTGGTGTTCCATATCTTACAATTAGGATACAAAGGGCTAGCCAATTCATAGATTGCTTTTTCGATCCACATGGCAATGACGTTTGCAAGAAAAAAGAATATAACGGTAATTTGCCCTTGCCTTCACCAGAATCTGTGGGGCAATAAAATAGTATTTCCTTGGGGGTTGCCATTGATCCACTTCAGGGGGAGACAGCGAGTTCTATTTTCAAACGTACGTTAATCTTACCGTGCTCTACTAAATCGATACAACATGAAAATAAAACCCATTTTGCATTTTGGAGTTGCTCTGTTAAGCATTGTTGTGCTATCGCTTGGCGTTTGTTTCTTTCTCAATGGCCGGGATCTGTTCTCATCGTGGTTGCATTTTTTTAAGAATTTCTCCTATGGCTGCACGTTTGGCCTGCTTTTTTGGGGATCCAGTAGCCTTATTGGGCAGTGGATACAGCGCAGGCATATATGGATCCGCAATCCCCGGAGAGGCACATTTTTATCGTTGCTGCTGTTCATACTATCCGGTATAGCCATAAGCCTTACGGTACCATACGTATTCCTTGTTTACGTTTTTCAGGTGGCTCCGGAATATTTGCGTTTCAATATTCTGTTTACGGCTTTCCTGACCCTGGCTATTGATATGATTATGGTATCCGTGATGTTCTCCAAATTCCTGGTGAACTTTTGGGTGGAAAGTATGCAAAACGAAGAGAAGGCCAAACAGGAAAAACTGATTGCTCAGTTCGAAACCCTTAAAAACCAGGTCAATCCACACTTTTTGTTCAACAGTTTGAATACCCTTTGCGGAGTAGTGGAGCAGCAACCGGCCGAAGCGGTGCCATTTATTCGAAAGCTGTCGGACAGTTACCGCTACATACTGGAGCTGAAGGAAAGGGATGTGGTTCCGCTTGAGGAGGAGCTGCAATTTGTCGACGATTACGTTTACCTGATGAAAATACGACATGGCGAAGGTTTTCAACTCCGGTATCAGCGGGAGAAAAAGTGGGGATATGTAGCTCCATTGGCGCTTCAAATGTTAGTTGAAAATGCCTTGAAGCACAATGTGATATCCGATGAACAACCTTTACAAATTGAACTGCTCTTTGAGCAGCACGCACTGGTGGTACGGAACAACCGGAAGCCAAAAACCAGTCAGTTGGTTAAAAAACCCGAAGGGCTCGACAATCTGGTAAGGCGCTATGCGCATCTTTCGGATAAAAAGGTGGAGATCATCAGCACCGAAAATGAATTTGTGGTTAAATTGCCCCTGTTGGATAAACCCGAAGTATGAACTGCCTGATAGTTGAAGATGAAAAAATTGCGGCTGCCCGCTTGATGGAGCTGGTTAAGCAATGCGACCCGGAATGCGAGATTGTGGCTACACTGCAGTCCGTTAAGCAGGCGGTACATTGGTTTGAGGCCAACCCGCCACCCGACCTGGTATTTCTGGATATTCAATTGGCCGACGGGTTGAGTTTCGAAATATTTGAAAAAACCCGGGTGGAAGCTCCGGTAATATTTACCACTGCCTACGAAGAATATGCCTTACAGGCTTTTAAAGTAAACAGCATCGATTACTTGTTGAAACCCATTGAGCCCGAAGCGCTATGTACAGCTATGGAACGCTACCGGAAAAGCCCCTATGCCAAAGAACCCGGCAGTTATTCCAGCGTGGTATTCGACCGGGTATTGCAAAGCCTTAGCCGGAAATACAAAAGCAAGTTTGTGATCAAGGTGGCCGATCGAATCCGTATTGTTCCCGTTTCGGAAGTGAGTTGTTTTTACAGCCTGGAGAAAGCCACTTTTCTGCAAAGCCGGAAGAGCCGCGATTACGCCATCAACTATTCGCTCGACGATTTGGAGGGGCTGCTCGATCCGGAACTCTTCTTTCGCATCTCGCGAAAGTACCTGGTAGCTCAGGCTGCTATTACTGATATCACGGTTTATTCATCGAGCCGTTTACTGTTGGAGTTGGAAAGTCATCCGCCCGATGAGGTGGTGGTAAGCCGCGATCGGGTACAGGAGTTTAAACAATGGCTGGAAGGGTAAGGTTAGGCAAGAGGCAAAAGGATGAAAATGGGACTCTCCGTCTCTGTACTGAGTATTGAGTACAGAGTACTAAGTACCAGGTACAGAGTACTGAGCACTCCTAACTATCAATGGCAGAAGTAAAACTATCCAAGTGTGGGAGTTCTTGCCTCAGATCTCACATCTGATAGCTCAAAGCCTTTCAAGGCAAAAGGATGAGGCATTTCCAATCTCTGTACCCCCCAAGATCAGCCAAAAGTAAAAAGATCTTTCTGTCGACTGTATGCCGGAAACCTTTACATTTGTTGATAACCTTAACAACCCACTTTTTCATGACACAGATCCTAAACGAATAT
The DNA here is from genome assembly GCA_003252385.1 of Bacteroidota bacterium. GTDB lineage: Bacteria > Bacteroidota > Bacteroidia > Bacteroidales > UBA10428 > UBA10428. The sequence continues at coordinate 14,115 of QKEH01000171.1, forward strand.
CTTTTCAATACACAGCACCAGTCGAGCCATCTGTTTTCGGTGTTGAGTGTCGAAGAGCGATCGGAATTAACGGATACAGCAGTGACCCGCCTTATCAGGAAGGGACATAGCATTTTTGAGGAGGGGCAACAACCCCAGGGATTGGTATTTCTTGCCAAGGGCAGTGCCAAAGTGTATAAAGTAGGAACAGGGGTGCGAGAGCAGATTGTTCGTCTGGTGCGGCCTCAAAGCTTTGTGGGGTATAAAGCACTTTTTGCCGAAAAGGCACATACTACTACCGCCGAAGCAATGGACGCTTCAGAAATCATCGTCTACAACAAGGAGGTTTTGTTTCGCATTATGGATGTAAACCCGGCATTTTCACGACGGATTATCCGGGCGCTGGCCAACGAGCTGAGTTTTAATTACAGCCGTCTTATTAACCTCACGCAGAAACACATACGTGGCCGACTGGCCGAAACCCTGCTACTGATCAGTGAGCTCTATGGTTTTGAAGAAGATGGCAGCACGCTGAAAGCCAGTTTTACCCGCGAGAACCTGGCTCACTTCTCGAATATGACCACCTCCAATGCCATACGCACCCTGAAAGTTTTTGAAAAGGAAGGATTAATTCTGACCAAAGGAAAGCGCCTGGGATTAATAGATCACGTGCTACTGCGCGAAATCAGCGAATCGGAATGAGCAAGACTTTGCAGCTCTATCCGACACCGTTCGAAGATCTTTCGCTGAGTTAGAAGGTCGTCCGACATACCTCGAAGCTTATCTGGCACCGTTCGAAAAGAACCTGACATACTTCGAAGCTCGTCCAACACACTTAGTTTAAAAATCTCAGGCCTAGCTATTGACCTGACACTATTTAAAAATCATCCGGCACAGTCCGAAAAGCATCTTACACAGTTCGGAGCTTATTTTACATAGTCCGAAAAGAACTTGGCACACTTAGATATAACATTTACAATCAAATGGATTAATCTGGGGTGATCAATTACGATACAAAAATCCATTCGATACGAAATAAACTAAATCGGATGATAGGTAACATGCTTAATGGATACGTTGACAGCTAATTCTAAGAACAATTCGGATCATGCCGGTTTCTTATATCCCGGTAGGATTCACCGGGCCATGCGAAAATCGGGCAGTTTCATCTTTCTTTAGATCGGCAAATCTCCTGTGATAAAGTATGCACGGGTATAATGAGCCGCCTGCAGTGAGCCTGACGGATTAGGGTGTGAAGTGGCTAGGACAGGAACATAGAAGAAAGAGCAAGCGATTATGCTCAGTGCCGAGCTTACGAACAGTTAACCGAACTTTAGGCCATGGGTAAAGTAAAAATAAAGGAGCTTCCTTTTCCTTCGGCACTTTCGACCCGTATGGTTCCTCCGTTGCTCAAAACAAATTCTTTGCAGAGCAATAAACCCAGGCCCGTGCCGGATTCTTTTTCGGTACCCTTGGTAGATATATTCTGACCCAGACGGAACAATTCCCGGGTTTTTTCCTGAGGCATGCCAACTCCCGTATCGCGAACGGTAATTTCAATAAATTTCTTGCGACCTTCTTGTACCGGACGTGCTGTTAGTTGAATCCGTCCACCCCGAGGAGTAAATTTAACAGCATTGGTTAACAAATTTCGCAAGATGGTATTGGCCGAGTCGGGATCGGCATAGATTTCGTAATCGTGCCGGGTACCAATTTCAACCTTAATCCCTTTTTTAAGGGCAGAATCCTTTATGAGTGCGGTATTGGTATTGAGATACTCCTGCATGCTCAAAGTTTCAGGATAGTAGTCAATTTTACCACTATGAGCACGTGACCACGACAACAAATTGGTAAGTAAGTTAAAAGTTCGTTCGGCAACCTGGTAGATCTGTTTGATCATAACAAAACGCTCCTGTTCGGTATATTCGGAATAGTTGTTTTGTAGCAGGTCGCTGTAGCCCACTATTGCGCTGAAGGGGTCTTTCAGGTCGTGTGCAATAATGGAAAAAAACTTGTCCTTGGTTTCGTTCGCTTTCTGAAGTTCGATGGTGCGTTCTTTTACATTGTTCTCCAAAATGCGTTTCTGTTTGCGCAGGTTCATTACCCGTATGTAGGAAATGGCAACCACGCTAAGGAGTATTAACAGTACCACCACGGTGCGGAACCACCAGGTTTTCCACCAGGGGGGCAGAATCGTTATAAGGAGTTTTGCTTCGGGTTGGTTCCATAAGCCATCTGCGTTGGTTGCTTTCACCCGAAATGTATACGTTCCGGCAGGAATGCCGGTATAGGTGGCTGTGCGCCTGGCATCTACATAGTTCCAGTGCTTTTCAAAACCTTCGAGGATGTAAGCATAGTTGATTTTTGGGGTGGCATAGTAATTCAGTGAGGCCCATTTTAGCGTAAAAATATATTGTTCATTGCTTAGGGTAATGGCATCTGTTAACACCATACTTTGTGTAAGGGGAGAATTGGGGTTGGAAGCACTACGAGGCCTGGCCAGTTGGTTAAAAATTCGAAGTTCGGTGATACGTATTGGAGAATGGATGGAGTCTGCAACAATTTCTTCGGGTTTAAAGGCATTAAAACCTCCGGTACTCCCGAAATACATGGTTCCGTTGGAAGCAGTAAGGGCTCCTTTCAGGTAATTTTCCTGCTGAAGCCCGTCAAATTTATCGTAATTGCTGAAGTATAAAAAGTCCTTCGGCAGGGAATCGCGGTAACTTCCTTCCGCATCGATATGAAGCACCTGCGAAGGGAGCCTGAATTTGCTGATCCCGATGTCGGTAGTCAGCCACAGGTTTCCTTCACGATCTTCAAGGATCGAATTTACCTCCGTATCTTCCAAACCATAGTTCTTGCCAAAATTTACAAAGCTGCTATCGGATTGGTACAGGTTGATTCCCCGTGAATTTCCTACCCATGTTCTGTGTTTGCTGTCTTCATAGCAACAATACACCTGCCCTGCACTTAAAAACCCGGGTTTCGTATCCGATTGTTCAATGCGATGGATCCGACGTTCGGTGCTCTTGTAACGAAACAGGGTGGACCATCCCACTACCCACAGGTTGTTTTTAGAGTCGAGGTACATGGTTCGGATAAAACTTAATCCCGAATGGAACTCGGGCTGGACCAGTTCTTTATGATGGATAAATGCTTTCGTCCGGGGATTATAGGCCTCCAGCGCCCCCCAGTCCAGGCTCATCCAGATCAGGCTGTCGGATTCGCGCACCAGGCTCGATATCTGATTGCCTCCCAGGCTGGCAGGATTATGGGCATCGTGGGTCAGGCGTTGAAAATGGCGGGTTTTTTTGTTGTACAGTTTCATGGCACCCCAGGTGGCCAGTACCAGCTCGTTGGTGTTTGCTCCATAGGCGATTCCGGTGATGGCCTCGTTAATGGTCATTTCCGGGTCGGTAAAATATTCAAAATGTTCGGTTTCGGGGTAAAAACGGTTTAGCACCCCATCTTCGGTGCCAATCCAAATCGAGTGGTCTTCGTCTTCGAAAAAACAATGTACAATATCGTTGGAAATGCTGTTTACTTTGCAGTACCTGGAGTGGTAAAGGCGGAACAATTTTTTATTGCTGTTGAACACGTCCACTCCGCCGTACCAGCTGCCTATCCAGTAAATGCCCTGGTTGTCGAAATGTATCCGTGTGGTTACGTTGCTGCTTAGGGTGTAATCGAGCATGTTGTTGTTCACGTAGGTTTCCATGGAACCGTTGTCCGGATGGTAGATGCCAACTCCCCCCGCCGAAAACCACAGTTGCTTCAGGGGATCTTCGACTACGCAAAAAACTTTCATAGGGTCAGGCAACAGGGAGGCCATGGAATGTTCCTTTCCGGTGACCGGATCAATAACCAGTGCCTGGTTTACCCCGCAGATCCAAATGTTTTTCCGGCTATCCTGAAAGATATCCTGTATGAATGCCTGTTCCTTTTTTAAAATCGCAAAGCTGCCCTGGGTATAGCGGGTAAGTTTTTTTTCTGCAATGGAATATCGGAACAGGTTTCCCCTTCGGTTGCCAATCCATATGGTTCCGGCACCATCGTGGCAGATGGCATAGGCAGTTTCGAGCGGCAACCCGTCCTCGGTCTTATCGGCCATTAACCGGAACTGGTTATCGGATGGCGTTTTACAGCAAAGGCCGTTTTCGGCGCCCAGCCAGAAATTGCCGTCTGCATCGGGGCACATGCTGCGTACAAATTGCAGGGGCATCTTTGGGCCGGTACCTATGCTGTCGTAGTACTGGAATTTCTCTGTGGCATAGTCGTAGCGGGCACAGCCTTTAAAGCCCCCCGAGACCCAAAGCTGTTTGTCCTTGTCCAGTTCCAGCTGCCAGATTTCATCTATTCGGATGTGGTAGGGATTGTTTTCGTGGTTGTTGTACAGAACGAGTTCGTAGCCATCGAAGCGAATCAGGCTGCTGTTACAGGCAAACCAGATAAACCCGTATGCATCTTTCTGAATATCCAGCACATCGAAATTGGATAACATTTCCATGCGGTTAAAATGCCTATCGCGCAACTGGGCAGAGGCGCCCCCCCAAGGGGCTACCAGCAGGATCAGGAGCATACCCAGGCTGGCCATGCATCTGGTGCTCATTTTCTGCCGGTTCTCCTGGTGTTTCATCCTGATTATTGGGATTAAGAAAGGCATGTGCTTCCAACTTCCCTTCAAGTTAGTGCAAATTACCGTGGAAGACAACGAATTCAAGGATAATTTCATGGGAAACCAGCACCCTGTTTCCCAACCTTGTTGCCATGGCATGTGAAGGGTATGGGTTCTGCTCATTCCGCATTAATTCGGCATTTGCATCGTACTTAGCACTCAAATATTATCTTTGCAGCAAAATTGTAGTAATGAACTTTGTAGAAGAACTGAAATGGAGGGGCATGATCCACGATATGATGCCCGGCACCGAAGAACAGTTGGAAAAAGAACTCACCTCGGCCTATGTGGGCATTGATCCAACGGCCGATTCTCTGCATATTGGCCACCTGGTAGGCGTGATGATGCTCAAGCACCTGCAGATTGCCGGTCACCGGCCCATAGCCCTGGTGGGTGGCGCCACGGGAATGATTGGCGACCCCTCCGGAAAATCGCAGGAACGCAACCTGCTCGATGAGGCCACCCTGCGCCACAACCAGGAGTGCCTGAAAGCCCAACTGGCCCGGTTCCTCGATTTCGACAGCCATAGCCCGAATGCGGCGTTACTGGTAAATAATTACGACTGGATGAAAAGTTTTAGTTTCCTCGACTTCATCCGCGATATCGGCAAGCACATCACCGTAAACTACATGATGGCCAAGGACAGTGTGAAGAAGCGATTGGGTGAGGAATCGAAAGTGGGCATGTCGTTTACCGAATTTACCTACCAGCTGGTCCAGGGCTACGATTTTCTGCATCTGTTCCGTGCCGAAGGCTGCAAGCTGCAAATGGGCGGATCGGATCAGTGGGGGAACATTACCACAGGAACGGAAATGATACGTCGCATAGGGGGTGGCGAGGCGTTTGCCCTGACCTGCCCGCTCATTACCAAGGCCGATGGATCCAAATTCGGAAAAACCGAATCGGGCAACGTATGGCTCGATGCCGAGCGTACTTCGCCCTATGAGTTCTACCAGTTCTGGCTGAACACCTCCGATGCCGATGCCGAAAAGTACATCAAAATATTCACTCTGCTGGGCAAGGAAGATATTGCCGCGCTGGTAACCCAACATGCCGAAGCGCCCCACTTGCGGGCATTGCAAAAAAAACTCGCCGAGGAGGTAACCATCATGGTTCATTCCAAAGCAGAACTGGACAAGGCCATAGAAGCCTCTCAAATACTATTTGGCAAGGGCACTACCGAAAGCCTGTCCCGTATGGATGAAAAAACTTTTCTGTCCGTATTTCAGGGTGTTCCTCAATTTGAAATCACCCGGAACGATCTCAACGGAGGCCTCCACGTAGCTGACCTGCTGGCCGAAAAAACGGCGGTTTTCCCTTCCAAAGGCGAACTGCGGCGCACCATACAAGGGGGCGGCGTAAGTTTGAACAGCAGCAAGGTTACCGATCCCGAAATGCGCGTGGGTCCCGATAATTTGCTCAACAACAAGTACCTTTTGGTACAAAAAGGAAAGAAAAACTACTTTGTGATCACCGTAAAATAATCCCTTCGCAATGACTACTGAAACAAAAAAACAGGGCTTCGTTAACGATGCTTTCGACCTGATTGCCTTTGCCTGGACCAAAAAGTGGCTGCTTCTGGGAACGGCAGGGTTGGCGTTTGTAGCTTCTGCCATAGTATCGCTGACCATTACACCAAAATTCAAATCGCAGGTGATTTTATTTCCTGCCGCATCCATTTCGGTATCCAAGAACCTGGTGGAAACCAATGTAGTAACTTCCGACACCAAGGATATTCTGACCTTTGGCGAAGATGAAGAAGCAGAACGTTTGCTGCAGGTACTTTCCTCCGATCAGATCCGTCAGCATATTATTGATAAATTTCACCTGATGGAGCATTATAAAATTGATACGGCATCGAAGTATCCCTATTCTCAGCTGATGGATAAGTATTCGGGCAACGTGCATTTCCGGCGCACCCAGTTTCTTTCCATCGAAATTTCGGTACTCGATGCCGATCCGCAGATGGCAGCCGACATGGCCAACGAAATTTCGAGCTATGTGGATTCCGTCTACTACCAAATTAAAAAATCGCGAGCACAGGAAGCATTCTCCATTGTCGAACGTGAATATGCCCAATCGACGCAAACCCTGATGGAAATTACCGATTCGCTGAAAACGATCCGGGCATTGGGCATTCACGACTACGAATCGCAGTCGGAAGGGTTGAACAAGGCCTATGCCGAAGCTCTAAGTACCGGAAAAACCAGCTTGTTGAATGCCATTCAGAAACAACTTGATGTGATGGCGCAATACGGGGGTATTTATGTAGAACTTAGCGATCTGCAGGAATGGGAAATAGAGCGCAACAGTCTGCTAAAGGCCAAGCTGGCTGCTGCCAAGGTTAACCTGGAATCGACCATGAGCAATGTGTTTATTGTGGACCGGGCTACCCCTGCGGAACGTAAGGACTCACCCAAACGCTCGCTGATAGTACTTTTAACCACCCTATCGACCTTTGCTCTGGCACTGCTGACCTTGTTGCTGATTATCGACAACATCAAAGCCCGAAGCTAAGTTATGTTTCTGCCGGATTCGCTGAAGAAAAAAGCCCCCGTGCTGGGAGTGGTGCTGCTGTACCTGGTCATTGACCTGGTACTGACGTGTCAGGAAATCTATTACCTGAACGTGCTGCCCGTAGTGGTGCTGCTGGTTTACCTGGCTTTTTCGCGAATCGATGTGGTCTATTTTATCATTGTGGGCTGCACCCCGCTTTCCATTCCACTGATCGAATTTTTCCGAAGTTCGCCCATCGATTTCTACATACCCACCGAACCCATGCTTTTTGGGGTGCTGGTACTGATGATCTACCGCGGGCTGAAACAAGGTTCTCTGGATCGGAAAGTGCTCAACCACCCGGTTACCTATGCCATCCTGATCAACGTGTCCTGGATTTTGGTAAGTGCCATCACTAGTTCTATGCCCCTGGTATCGTTTAAGTATTTATTGGCCCGCATTTGGTTTCTGGCCACATTTTACTTCCTGGCCATACAGGTATTCCGAAAAGTGGCCAATATACGCACTTTTATCTGGTGCTATTCTTTGCCACTGATGCTGGTGGTTGGCTTTGCCATTTACAAGCATTTGGGATACGGTTTGTACGACAAACAGGCGGCGCATGTGGTGATGAATCCGTTTTTTCGCGATCATACTTCCTATGGAGCCATTCTGGCCATGGTTTTCTTTGCACTGGGAAGTATTGTTTACCGTAATGCGTCCAACCTGCTGGTGCGTTTTTTCTATTGGCTGGGCTTTGGCTTTATCAGCTTGGGCTTATTGCTTTCTTATACCCGGGCAGCCTGGTTAAGTGTGTTTCTGGCCTTTGGCGTATTGTTGGTAACCCGGCTGGGCATTAAATTTAAATACCTGGCTCTGGCGGGGCTGGTGGTTCTGGCGATATTTTTTTCCCAGCGGCTTGAAATTCAGCACCGGTTGGAAAGCAACCGGCAGGATTCCTCGGCCGATCTGACCGAGCACGTAAAATCGATGTCGAATGTAACCACCGACGATTCCAACCTGGAACGCCTCAACCGCTGGACAGCTGCCCTTCGGATGTTTCACGAACGGCCGGTGGTCGGATGGGGCCCCGGTACTTACATGTTTCAATATGCGCCTTTTCAGCTTTCGTCGCGAAAAACCCTGATCAGCACTGATTTTGGCGACCTGGGCAATGCCCACAGCGAGTACATTGGGCCGTTATGCGAATCGGGGGTTCCGGGACTGCTAACTTTCCTGTTCGTAATCATCATGGCGCTGGTTACCGGTTTCAGGGTATACCACCGCCTGAACGATACCCGAATACGGCAAATAGTGCTGGGCTGTATACTGGCTTTTATTACCTATCTGATTCACGGGTTCCTGAACAACTTTCTGGATACTGACAAGGCATCGGCCTTGTTCTGGGGCTTTATAGCCATTTTTGTATCGCTGGAGGTGTACTACCTGCCGGAACAAGCTATCGCTTCCCCAAAGGTGGAGTAGCATGCCTCTGACGGGTTGTACAACCTGTTAGCAACCCGATGGCAACTTCTTCAGCACGCTGTTCAGTTTTTTTTGTTGGGCTGGGCTGAGTTCCGACTTTTTCGTGCTAACGATCTGCAGAAAAAGCACCTTTTCCTCAACGGTTACTATCAGAGGAAGCAGCGTTTCGGTTCGGGTGGCAAAATCGATAGGGCGGCATTTTTCCAAATAATCCATCAGCAAGGGGAACAGGTGTTGCTTGTATTCTGCCCGTGCTGTTGAGAGGCCAACCAGGGTTTTTATTCCCCATATCTCGGTAATTAGGCTGCCGGTTTTCAGGGTGTTCAGCAAAAGCTCAATATGACGGTAAATTTCCACGGGATATAAGGGTGCCAGGGTCGAAAGGGCGATCATACTTCCCCATACCATCCGGTTGTTTTTGGAGGTGAGCAGCCGGACAAAATCCTCGATATAATCGGCCAGCAATTCCGGTTTGCTGTAGCCTATGGTGTACAGTACGGCCAGGCAGTCGCTGGCCACCGATTTGTTTTTATCGTACAGCCCGGTGGCTATTTCGCGAATACCTTCCGCATGTTCCAGCTCTGCCAACCAGGCCGAGAGCTGCTTATTGGGTTCCTCGTTGCGCACCTTTTGATAGAAAGCTATTTGCGGCATCCAGTTCATAAACCGTTTTTAAAAGCTAAAATACATAATAATGGCATTCGAACTCCGGGTACCAAGCCCACTGCATGGTACAACCCGGAATTGTGCATAAGAATCTTTGTCCACTGGGACTCTAATACCTAATTTTGGCAAAAAAAAGATTTATGATTCTCGATATACTCTTTATTGCCCTGTTCTGCTGGGCGGCCTATAAGGGCTACACCAAAGGTTTTATACTGCAGGCGGCTACCCTGGCGGCTCTTATTCTGGGATTGTACGGTGCGGTTCGTTTTTCGCATTACACTGAAACTTTTATTCGCGAGAAGTGGAACCTGAGCGGTCAGTACCTGCCATTGGTTTCGTATGCCGTGACCTTTATTGCCATTGTTTTGGCCATCCACTTTTTGGCCAAATTGGCCGAAAAACTTTTTAAACTGACGGCTCTGAGTTTTATCAACCGGATTTTCGGGGTGTTTTTCAACTTAATTAAATACGCATTACTGATCAGCGCTGCCCTGGTGGTGGTGAACACCGCGAATCGGAAACTTCGGTTTATTCCCCCTAAAACCCAGGAGGAATCGAAATTGTATACCCCGCTTTCGTCGCTGGCACCCTTGTTGTTTCCCTATTTGCATTTCGATTTCTCGCACCCGGCTCCGGTGAAGAATGAGAAGGATGAGGTGCTGGTGTAGGGTTAGGCAAAAGGCAACTCGTTTGCCCTGCCGCAACTGGCAGGAGGGGTGTATATAGAGCAGGTAATCGATGGGCAGGGCAATTTTCAAACCCGGAAATTCTGGATCCCGTAAGGGGTGCGATTTAGAATACAATCGTACTTTTTATTCCTATCGGTAGTGGCCTGGTGGTTGATTTCGGGTTCGCACGGGTTGGAGTGAGT
>QKEH01000151.1 GCA_003252385.1 Bacteroidota bacterium
CTTCGGGTTGCTGCCCCCCCCCTTCAGCAGTTCACTAAACAGGTAGTTGGTTGTCGAATCTATCCGTAAAACCTCTTAAATGGTAAGCCCAATGGTTCGGCAGTCCGACAAAACACTTTGATAATGGCGTACCAATCTAAAATAAACATCTTCAAAGAACTTACTGTCACGGTTACGCATCCCATCGCAGGCGGTACTCTTGGCCGGGGCTTTTTCAAGCCCCAACAAGTTCAGTTTCCCGCTCATCGCCCGCAGACCCTCGCAAATCTCCGTCATCGAGTCGCAGCGGCTAAGGATGCCGAAAAGGACAGTTATTAACTGTGTTTTTGCATTAAAGGCTTTGTAATAATAGTCAGCTTTGTGCTTCTTTACCAAACTGGTTAAGTTAATCCCATCGATTAAATTTATTACCTGTTTGAAAATCGGCTGTCCGACAAACTTTATTTCTGTATTTTTACCCGCTTAGCAAAACAAACTTACAACATGGGGCCAAACCTTTGGGGAGTAGCCCCTTATTTTATTTTTTTACTCGTTCGGTAGTGGTTAATTATATGAAAAAATTTACATGTTAAGACGTTTCATAGGGTCGGTAATTGCTATTTTCTCGATTAGTACTGTTTTGGCTCAAAATGAATATAAGGAGACTAATCGTCAGCCCGCGTTGACAGATTATATCGAGGTGTATCAGAAACATATTAGCGCTGTGCGAGGCGGTAACTGCCAAATGTATCCAAGTTGTTCCAATTTTGGAATGGCCGCCTATACATCCTATAATCCGGTTAAGGCAACTTTTTTAACAGCCGACAGGTTACTCCGATGCAGTCATGACTTTAGCAACTATAATAAGGCACTAACTTCCGGCGGAACCCGGATACTTGATTTTCCTGTGCCGAATTCTACCCAGGAAAAAGAATTGCTAAGATCAAAAAATAATGCCATTCTATTCAGTGCAACAGACACCTCAGCCGAAGGAAAATTTGTGAATTTTTTGATCTCGAAACGATATTATCGCGAAGCACTTCTGGAATTAAACAGACTTATATTCTATCAACCGCAACGTGTTGATGATACTCAATATTTAAACTTCCTTACTTGTAAACGTGCACTAAATGAGCTGGAGGATGCTATTTTTACTTACGAAAACTCGTTTCCCGAGCAAATTAAACATAACCCGGAAATTGTATATGAATTGGGAAATATTAATTTTGAACTCGGAGCATTTGATAAAGCCTTGTTGTACTACAACGACTGTATGAAATCTTTTACAGATTCCATATGGTATGAAAAGTCGGTACTGATGGCGGGTTTAACCTATGCCAAACAAAAACATTGGGAAGAAAGCAAAAGTGCATTTATGTCGTTAGCAGATAACAGTATTTTAAGTTATAGCCGTACTCATTGTATGAACATACTTCAGAACCGGGAGCATATAAGCTATAAAAAGCCTTACTTAGCAGGCATCTGTTCAGTAGTTCCCGGGTTAGGTTATTTGTATGCCGGACATAAACACACTGCCGTATCTGCGCTTCTTATCAATGGGCTACTTGCCTATGCCACTTATACAAATATTAGAAACGAGAATTACGGCATGGCGGCTCTAACCGGCGTGTTTTCATTTAGTTTTTATGTCGCGAATATTACGGGTTCCGTCAGAAGTGCAAAAAGGTATAATTCTAAAAAAGATTACGATACAATCAACAAATTAAAATCATTCATCTATTATTAATTAAAACCTTCTCAACATGATAACAGCAATTAAGCATTCAATTCTCCTGAAAGTTATTTCTATTGTATTGGCATTTAATATTTTAGGTATTTCAGCCATTTCAGCTAATGACAAAATTATCCTGAATTCAGGAACCTCGGTAATTATGGAAACCACCCAACCCATAAAATCGGAAGTGGTAAAGGCCGGTTATACCTTATATTTCAAAGTATTGTATGATGTTAAAGTGAATGATAAAATCGTTATACCTGCCGGATCCAGAGCCACAGGTCAGGTGGTACGAAGTGAGATGGCAAAAGGACTGGGTAAGCCTGGAGCTGTTGAAGTTCAGGTAAATTCAGTGGAGGCTCTCGATGGCCAGGTCATTCCTCTGGTTGGCGGAAACCTATATCAAGCAGGCGATGATAACCAAACTGAAGCAATACTTCTAGGTGTTTTACTATGTATTTTGTTTCTAACCATAAAAGGAGATAATGCTGTGATTCCAAGTGGAACAATGATAACCGCAGCAACTGCCGGAACCTATTATATTGCCGTAGAATAAAATGTATGGCTTTATACGCTAATCCATCTGTTAAACCCTCATCAAAACAGTAAAAGCTGTATTAAAATTGCTTTGACTAAGTACAACTACCGGGTTGTATGCATACTGGCATGTTACAGATCCCTTTATTGGCAACAAAATTTTTTTAAACTCAATCCAAATTAAGAAAAAGCTACCATGAAAAAAACATTTGCAAAATTTACCCCCCTAATCCTGCTGATCGTCCTATCGGGATGTGCTGCTTCCTACAGGCCAATTAATCCAACAACATTGAATTACAATTCGCATGACATGCAGGATGGCATTGCATTATCATACAAATATGATGTATTGAAAGAACGAGGAAATAAAAAATACGCTAACAAAGAATCCAGAAAAGGAGTACGGGTGGTTGCCGTAAAATTGACCAATAATACGGATACTACCGTAGTCATAGGAAAAGACATCCTGTTTTATTCAGCTCAGAACCAATTACTCCCTTTGGATCCGATGACTATTAAAGAGTCCATCAAACAAATTGTACCCGGATACCTGCCATATCTCATATTTACTTTACTCAATGTCTCTACTTCTGATGGCTACTCTACACATGTATATCCTGTCGGCCTGGCACTGGGGCCCGGATTAACCATTGGAAATATGGCCGTGGCTGGTTCTGCGAACAATTCTATGCTGAAAGAATTAAATGAATACAATATTCTGAACCAAGATATTCAGAAAGGAGAAACTGTTTATGGAATAATAGGAATCCGAGATCTGGGTTACAGTATTTTATCGGCTAAGAAAATAAAATAAGGTCTCATCCAAAATAGGGTGCGATGGCAATTCACACCCTATTTTGGATATTCTCCAGAAAGACATCAGGTCATCCCATACTTTATCTACAAACTCAAACCTTAGCAACATGAAATAGTTGCCTAAAACAGCTATACCCCCGACTACTACAGAAACTTTTCTATCGGGATGTTGCTTAAATTAAGGTAAATCCTTTCCCATTAATCGAGAAACAAAATTTCGCGGCAGTAAGGAACTCTTAAAGCCGAGGAATGGTACTCCGTATTGTTTGCTTAGACTGAGAGTGCTACCCTTCATCCTTTTATCTTGAAAGGCTAAGAGATGTGAGACAAGAAAATAGCACCCCTCTCAAACTTTGCCATTTTGAGTACTCTGTACTCAGTACCCAGTACAGCGACTGAAAGTGCAACTACCACCCTTTTGCCTTTGTTATTCTCCCCGCCAAACCCCGTGCTCTTCCTTCTTGCCTTTCCTACCAAAATGTAAGAACCCCTGTTTCCCGGCTACCCCTTCGTAACTTTTTGGTGGATCTTCCCGAGGCCCATCCACTCGGAAAATATTTTTTTATTTGTTCATTACCTGTACGTTACATGCATTTTGGCTCTCAGTCCCAAACCGCAATGCCCGTTCTGGCACACGCTATGTTTATGGGTTGACAACGAAATCAAATTAGTAACACCATAACGGAGGAATTTAAAATGAGAAAAATTGCAATTTACGGTAAAGGTGGTATCGGAAAATCGACCACTACCCAGAACACAGTAGCCGGACTGGCCGAAATGGGAAAAAAGGTAATGGTGGTGGGCTGCGACCCCAAGGCTGACTCAACCCGTCTGCTTCTTGGAGGCCTGGCTCAAAAAACCGTACTCGACACCCTGCGCGAAGAAGGAGAAGATGTTGAACTGGAAGACATCATGAAAAATGGTTACGGAGGCACCCGCTGTACCGAATCCGGTGGTCCTGAACCCGGAGTAGGATGTGCCGGCCGCGGTATCATCACCTCTATTAACATGCTGGAACAACTCGGAGCTTACGACGAAAGCAACCATCTGGATTATGCCTTCTACGATGTATTGGGCGACGTAGTGTGTGGTGGATTCGCCATGCCTATTCGCGATGGCAAAGCCCAGGAAATTTACATTGTAGTTTCGGGCGAGATGATGGCCATGTATGCCGCTAACAACATCTGCAAAGGGATTGTAAAATTTGCCGAAGCCGGTGGTGTTCGCCTGGGTGGACTCATCTGCAACAGCCGTAAAGTAGACAACGAGTTCGAAATGATTGAGCAGTTGGCCAAACGCCTGGGCACCCAAATGATCCACTTTGTGCCCCGCGACAATATGGTTCAAAAGGCCGAAATCAACCGGAAAACCGTAATTGATTACGACCCCACCCATCCACAGGCCGACGAATACCGCGCCCTGGCCAAAAAAATCGACGAGAACAAGCTGTTTGTAATTCCCACCCCGCTGGAAATTGACGAGCTGGAAAAACTACTCATCGACTTCGGTATTGCCAACTAAAAAATCCATCGCCATTGCGGGGGAGAACGACGAAGCCAACGACTTTTCAAGACTGATGCTCGCCAGACTTCAATCGCAATGACGGAATAACAAACTAAAAAAATAGGAGAACCATACTATGATAATGATTAGAGCCATTGTACGCCCCGAAAAATCAGCGATTGTAATGAAAGCCCTTTTCGAGGCCGGCTTTGTAGCAGTAACCAAAATTCCCGTGGTAGGTCGCGGTAAACAGCGCGGTATTAAAATTGGCGACATCACTTACGATGAGTTGAATAAAGACCTGCTGATGCTGGTAATAAAAGACGAAGACAAAGATTATGTAGTGCAAACCGTTATGGGTTCAGCCCGTACCGGCGAAAAAGGAGCCTTTGGCGATGGAAAAATCTTTGTAACCCCTGTGGAAGAGGCCTATACCATCAGTCGCGGAACCAAGGAACTGTAATATTAACCAGCCGTCAAGCGGCACAACTACGAATCTATGAAAACGATTATAGCCATACTCCGAATCGATACCATGAACGAAACCAAAAAGGCACTGGCCGATGCAGGAGTACCCTCCTTCACTGCCACCGGCCGGGTATTTGGCCGTGGTAAAGGCAAGTGGGATGCCAAAGTGATGGAAGGGGTAAAAAACGATCAGCCGGAAGCAATTGCCCTGCTGGCCCCGGAACCACGCCTGCGCCCCCAGCGCTTCCTTACCATCATGGTTCCCGATTCGAAAGTAAAAACGGTGGTGAACGCCCTGATCAAATCGAACCAGACCAAACAGCCTGGCGATGGAAAGATTTTCGTACTGCCCGGCCTTGAAGCCTACAGCGTACGGACCGGCGAAAAAGGAGACAGTGTACTGGATTAGAGCGAACCGGCAGCCCTTCTCCTTTACGGCGACAGGGCGCCCCTCTCCAAGTGCAGTACCCTGCATTTTGAAACCCGTGTTTCACACACATTAAAAAGAAAAAAACATGTCAAAAAAAGTAGAAAATACCATACTTCCCGATCCTTCGGAACTGAAGGAGGAGATCTTGGCGAAATACCCCAAAAAGGTCGCCAAAAAGCGGGACAAATCCATGGTGGTGAACGATCCTGAAGTGGAACAGGAAGTGCAGTCGAACGTGCGCACCATTCCGGGAATTATTACCCAGCGCGGATGCTGCTATGCAGGTTGCAAGGGGGTGGTTCTTGGGCCCACCCGCGATATTGTTAACATCGTTCACGGCCCCATAGGATGTTCCTTCTATGCCTGGCTTACCCGCCGGAACCAAACCGATCCGGGCCCCGAAGGCGAGAACTTCATGATGTACGCCTTCTCCACCGATATGCAGGACTCCAACGTGGTATTCGGGGGTGAGAAAAAACTGGAGCAAGCCATTCGCGAGGCTCACGAACTCTTCCACCCACATGCCATTGCCATCTTCTCTACCTGTCCGGTAGGCCTTATTGGTGACGACGTACACAGCGTGGCCCGCGAAATGAAGAAGGAACTCGGAATCAACGTATTTGGTTTCAGCTGCGAAGGCTACAAAGGGGTTAGCCAATCAGCCGGTCACCACATTGCCAACAACGGTATCTTTAAACATGTAGTGGGCTTGGACAACACGAAGAAACCCGGCAAATACCGTGTAAACCTGTTGGGCGAATACAATATCGGGGGCGATGCTTTCGAACTCGAAAAATACTTCGAAGAAATGGGCATTACCCTGGTTTCTACCTATAGCGGGAACTCTTCGATCCACGATTTCGAAAATAGCCACATGGTAGACCTCAACATGGTTATGTGCCACCGTTCCATCAACTACATTGCCGAGATGATGGAGAAAAAATACGGTATACCCTGGTTCAAGGTCAACTTTATTGGTGCCGATGCTACTGCGAAGTCGCTCCGCAAAATTGCCGAATATTTTGAAGATGCCGAGCTGATGGCCAAAGCCGAAGCCATTATCAAACGCGAAATGAAAGCCGTGAAAGCCGCCATTTCCGAGGTTAAACCCAAAACCGATGGTAAACTGGCCATGATGTTCGTGGGAGGCTCGCGTGCCCATCACTATCAGGAACTCTTCAGCGAAATGGGTATGAAATCGGTATCGGCCGGGTACGAGTTTGCCCACCGCGATGATTACGAAGGACGCCATGTAATTCCGGACATTAAAATTGATGCCGACAGCCGGAACATTGAAGAACTCGAAGTGAGCCCCGACGAAGCCATGTGGCGTGCCGACCTGGTAGAGAAAAAAGCCAAACTGGTAAAAGCAGGCCTTGAATTTTCCGACTACGTGGGTATGTTGCCTGAAATGGACAAAAATGCCCTGGTAATCGACGACGTTTCGCACTGGGAAGCCGAGAAGCTGATTGAGTTTTACAAGCCTGATATATTCTGTGCCGGTATCAAGGAGAAATACGTGATCCAAAAATCCGGAGTGCCCCTCAAACAGTTGCACAGCTACGATTACGGCGGCCCGTACGCCGGCTTCAAAGGCGCGGTCAACTTCTACCACGAAATTGCCCGTATGGTGAGCACCACGGCCTGGAGCCTGGTAACCCCGCCCTGGAAAAACGAACCGGCTCTGGTTGCCAAAATGGCCGATGCAAAATATTAATAACCGATAGCCTTTTCGGCCTAGCGCGGATGACGAAAAAGACGAGGCAAGCAACAGCCCTGAAGAAGAAGGTTACTTCGCTCCGCTCGCAAGCACGAAAAGTATATCATTAAAAATTAAAACTATGTTACTCAGACATACCCCCAAGAAAGTAATGGAACGGACGGGCTTGACCATCAACCCCGCCAAAACCTGCCAACCGGTAGGTGCCATGTATGCCGCCCTGGGTATCCACGGATGCCTGCCCCACAGCCACGGTTCGCAAGGCTGCTGTTCTTACCACCGCAGTGCGCTGACCCGCCACTACAAGGAACCGATTATGGCTGCCACCAGCTCATTCACCGAAGGCTCTTCCGTATTTGGCGGACAGGCCAACCTGCTGCAGGCCATTAACAACATCTTTACCATTTACGATCCACAGGTAATTGCCGTGCACTCCACCTGTTTGTCGGAAACCATTGGCGATGACCTGAAACAAATTTGTGAGAAAGCCAAAGAAGATGGTAAAGTGCC
This sequence comes from Bacteroidota bacterium, assembly GCA_003252385.1. Classification (GTDB taxonomy): domain Bacteria; phylum Bacteroidota; class Bacteroidia; order Bacteroidales; family UBA10428; genus UBA10428. Next base: position 7,699 of record QKEH01000151.1, read on the forward strand.
TTTGGGAAAACACATCATCTACTGCAACACCCCAAGTTACGTGGGTTCGCATGTAACCGGTTACTCCAACATGGTAGCCGGCATGGTTAACTACTTCTCCGAGTCGACTGGTAAAATCAACGACCGCATCAACCTCATCTCGGGTTGGGTGGAACCTTCCGACATGCGCGAAGTTAAACGCCTGGCCACTATGATGGGTGCTAAGTTCACTCTGTTCCCAGACACCTCCGATGTAGTTGATACCCCAATGACCGGAACCTTCGAAATGTATCCTAAGGGAGGCACCAGCATTACCGAGCTAATTGCTTCAGGCGACAATAAGGCTACCCTGGCATTTGGCGAATGGGCCACAAAGGATGCCGCCATTAAGCTGGAAAACAAGTGTAAAGTTCCCTTCGAACTTGCCGATCTTCCTATCGGGATCAAAGCCACCGACCGTTTCATCCAAAAAATGTCGAAACTGGCCGAGGTAACCATCCCCGATGAGATCACCGCCGAACGGGGCAAACTGATCGACATTATCACCGATATGCACCAGTACCTCTATGGCAAACGGGTAGCTCTTTGGGGCGACCCCGACCAGTTGATTCCCATGGTGGAATTCCTGTTGGATATGGACATGAAACCGGTATATATCGTTTCCGGTACCCCGGGCAAAAAAATGCACCAAAAGCTGGAAGCATTGCTCAGCACCAAAGTACCCGAGGCCAAGTTTAAAAATGGCGAAGGTGCGGATATGTTCCTGATGCACCAATGGATCAAAAACGAAAGTGTCGATCTGCTCATCGGAAACACCTACGGCAAATACATTGCCCGCGACGAAAACATACCATTTGTTCGCATGGGTTTCCCCATCATCGACCGCATTGGCCACTCCTACTTCCCCACAGTAGGTTATATGGGAGGTATCCGCATTGTAGAGAAAATTCTGAGCGTCCTCATGGATAAAAAAGACGCCGAATCGCCGGAAACCAGCTTTGAATTGGTGATGTAATAGGCACCGTCGCTGCGGGATGGTCGAAGCAGAACGTTGCACTTCGCCCGCAGAGATAAAAAGAACTATTCGTGCTCTCGCCGGGTTCGGTTTTACATGAATTCCGAGCCTGCGAACAGCATAATTAGGTTGTTGTTGTTGTAATTCCGTCTCCTGACGAGTTCAGGAGACGGCTTTTACATCTACCGCCCGGTAACTTCAACACTACCAACGTTTGGTCACAACATCCTTAACGCTCTCGCCCCGCTAAGCAACAACAGCGGTACTCAAAAGAACAACAACAACCCGTCCGGGCACCTCCGAAAAGATCGTATTCGACCCTCAAACGGAGAAATCCAACAGCAATCGCTCTAAATAGAAACCGGTTGCTCCACCCGCCTCGACGACAAAACGAATTAAAACAGGGAATCATGGAATCATCTTATCTTTCCGGCCGAAAAGGACAAATAGTAACCAAAGGAAAAGAAGGTGCGTCTATTGAATGTTCCAAGCAAAGCCTTGCCGGTTCAGTCAGTCAACGTGCCTGTGTATTCTGTGGTTCGCGCGTGGTACTCTATCCGGTTACCGATGCACTGCATATCATTCATGGCCCTATTGGCTGTGCCTCCTATACCTGGGACATACGCGGAGCGCTGTCCTCAGGACGCGAAATATACCGCAACAGTTACTCCACCGATTTGCGCGAGAAACATGTCATTTTTGGGGGAGAAACCCAACTCTATAACGCCCTAACAGAGCTCATTGCTGAGCTCAAACCTAAAGCCGCCTTTGTATACAGCACCTGTATTGTAGGGCTTATTGGCGACGATGTGGAAGCCATCTGCAAAAAAGTGCAAATCGAAAACGGCATCCCTGTTCTTCCGGTACAATCGGAAGGCTTTCAAGGTTCCAAAAAGGACGGTTACAAAATTGCCTGCGATGCCTTGGGCAAACTTATTGGCACCCGAAACGACAAAGAGGTAAGTCCGATCAGCCTGAATATTCTGGGCGACTTTAACCTGGCTGGAGAACTTTGGATGCTGAAGGATTACTACGAAAAAATGGGCATCCAGATTAACGCTACCATCACCGGCGATGGCCGGGTAGACGACATCTGCAACGCCCACAAAGCCGCACTCAATGTGGTGCAATGTTCCGGGTCCATGATGCATTTGGCCAAGGACATGAAAGAAAAATACGGAATCCCTTTTATGAAGGTGTCCTATTTCGGCATTGAAGACATGTCGGACGCACTGTACGAGGTGGCCAACTTCTTTAAGGACGACATCCTGTTCGACCGGGCCCGCAAACTGGTTTCCGAAGAACTGGGCAAGCTCCTTCCGGCACTGTCTTTTTATCGCGAAAAACTGCAAGGCAAAAAAGCTGCCATTTATGTGGGCGGGGCTTTCAAAGCCATTTCGCTGGTAAAAGCCCTCCGCCTTATTGGGATGCAAACCGTAGTGGTTGGTTCCCAAACGGGCAACGCCGACGATTACCAACTGCTTACCGAACTGTGCGATGAAGGGACCATCATTGTGGATGACTCCAACCCCAATGAGCTGTCGCACTTTGTGAAGCAAACGGGTGCCGATCTGTTTATTGGCGGGGTCAAAGAACGCCCCATTGCCCACAAGATGGGCATTGGCTTCTGCGACCACAACCACGAACGGAAGGAGGCACTGGCCGGATACGAAGGGATGCTCAACTTTGCTAAAGAGGTGTATGCCTCGGCAACCAGCCCGGTGTGGCAGTTTACCCGAAAAACTACCATTGCCACACCCGAAATGAACAAAGCAACAACAAGAGGATAATGCAGCAGCTGCCCTAAAAACGAGGAGGCTTCGCACTAACCCCTTGCCACAACAACAAAATACAGAGCCATGATAGCAACAACTCCATATAAACCGTATGCATCGACCCGCAATGCCTGTAAGCTGTGCACCCCCCTGGGAGCCTGTGTAGCGTTCAAAGGCGTTAAGGGTTGCGTACCCCTGATCCACGGTTCGCAAGGATGTGCCACCTACATACGCCGCTATATGATCAGCCATTATCGCGAACCGGTAGACATTGCTTCATCCAGCTTTAGCGAGGAAGCAGCTGTTTTCGGAGGCAACAAGCTGTTCAATACCGGAATTACCAACATTCGCAAAACGTACCAACCCGAATGTATTGCCATCACCAGTACCTGCCTGAGTGAAACCATTGGCGAAGATGTCCCCAAGCTCATTAAGGAATACCAAGCCGTGCACGGCGACGAAAACCTGCCTGCTTTTGTATACGCATCCACCCCCAGCTATAAGGGTACCCACCTCGATGGCTTTCACGAAGCCGTGCTTGCACTGGTAAAAGCCTTTGCCAAAGAGGGAAAAACCAATAACTCCGTGAACCTGTTCCCGGGATTTGTTTCGCCCGAAGATTTACGCTACCTGAAGGACGTGCTCGAAGATTTTGAGCTGGAATACCAACTGGTGCCGGACTACTCCGAATCGCTCGACAACCCCAACTGGGAAGAATACACCCGGATGCCCGAAGGTGGCACGCCGGTTGAAAAAATAGCCGAAACCGGCATAGCCCGTGCCAGCATCGAATTTGGCCATGTGTTTAACAAGGGGAACCTTTCGGCCAAAGCCTCACAAAAAAGCAAGGTGCAAACCGCCGGCGAATACCTTGAAGAACATTTCGATGTGCAGAACTATCAGCAAGGGTTACCCATGGGCATTAAGGCCTGTGACACCTTCTTTGCGTACCTCGAAAAACTCTCCGGAAAAACTACGCCCCGCCACCATGTTAAAGAACGTGGCCGATTGATCGACTCCTATGTCGACGGGCACAAAATAGTGTTCGGAAAACGGGCAGTGGTCTATGGCGAGGAAGATTTGGTGATTGCCACGGTAGCCTTCCTGGAAGAAATCGGCATCCAAAGCGTGATGGTGGTTTCCGGTGCTAACAGTGGTTTGCTGGAGAAGAAAATAAAACAGATTCTCGATAAGGAACCGGACGACCTGCTCATCATTCCCGATGGCGACTTCGAAACCATGCGCGAAAAGGCCGCAGCTGTTAAACCCGACCTGTTCATCGGCAGCAGTAAAGCCTATTACATTACTCGTGCCCTGGGTATCCCGCTTATCCGCACAGGGTTCCCCATTCACGACCGCTTTGGTGCACAACGGGTAATGCACCTGGGTTACAAGGGCACCCAACAACTGTTCGACCGCATTGTAAACGCTCTTATGGAATACAAACAAGAAAAATCCCCGGTAGGGTACAAATACTTATAGGGCCAAACGGTAAGGCACATACCTAAGCTGTGGCATGAAGAACAACACTAAAACGTACTACGATGAAAGACACCAGCAAACACCCCTGTTTTAATATAGAAGCCAAAGGCTCCTACGGACGTGTACACCTGCCCGTAGCCCCCAAATGCAACATACAGTGCAACTACTGCAACCGCGATTTCGACTGCGTGAACGAGAGCCGTCCCGGGGTGACCAGTGCCGTGTTAAAACCTTTCCAGGCTGTGGAATACCTGAAAGCCCTAAAAACCAAAATGCCCAGCCTGAGCGTGGTTGGCATTGCCGGCCCGGGCGACCCCTTTGCCAATGCCGAGGAAACCCTGGAAACCTTGCGCCTGGTAAATAAGGAAATGCCCGAAATGATTTTCTGCCTTTCCACCAACGGGGTAAACCTAAAACCCCATATCGACGAAATTGCCGAACTGGGCGTTACCCACGTTACCATAACCATGAACAGCCTCGACCCCGAAGTGCTGGCCAAGGTGTATGCATGGATCCGCGCCGATAAAAAAGTATACCGTGGCGTGGAAGCAGGCGAAGAAATTCTGAAAAGACAACTGGAATGCATTCCGCTCCTGAAGGCTAAGGGAATAACCGTAAAAATCAACTCTATAATAATACCCGGTGTGAACGAAGCAGAGATTGGCCGGTTGGCCGAACGCGTGGCTTCCCTGGGTGCCGACACCATGAATGCCATCCCTCTGATTCCCACCAAAGACACCCCTTTCGAAACGCTCGAAAAACCTTCGAAACGTATGGTGCTGGGTGTAAAAAGCGAGGTAGCCGAGCATATAAAACCCATGACCCATTGTGCCCGCTGCCGTGCCGATGCTGCCGGTTTATTGGGCCACGACCTGCAAGACACTCCGGATATGCTGAGGGAATACGCCAACATGCCTGCCCATGATACCGCCAACCGCCCCTATGTAGCGGTGGCCACCCACGAAGGCATTCTGGTTAACCAACACCTGGGCGAATCGCAGCAACTATACATCTTCGAGGAGTCGAAAAAAGGATACAAGCTGGTGGAAACCCGGGCAACACCTCCCAAAGGGGGTGGCGATTTCAGATGGATCGACCTGGCCCGGTCGCTTACCGACTGCCAGGCCATACTCGTAGGTGGTGCAGGCCCTAGTCCGGTACGTATCCTGCAATCGTCAGGCATACGGGTTATTCAGATGACCGGATTGATTGATCTCGGGCTCGACAATGTGTACCATGGCACCGTACTGCGTACTGTAAAAAAAGCCGACGCCTTCAAATGCGGTCAGGGATGCACAGGCAATGCCACCGGATGTGCCTAAAACAGGTTCCTTGCCGAAAGACAAAACACGCTTAATCGTAAAAAACACAAGCCATGAAAATAGCAGTAAGCTCTACCGACGGTAAAAACATCGACACCCACTTTGGAAAAGCCAAAAGCTTCTTCGTATTCGAGTTTGCCAACAACCAGCTTTCTCTTGTCGAACAGCGCAGTACCGGGAACTATTGCAGCGACCTGCCAAAGCATGCCTTCCGCAAGGACGAATTCCAGAGAGTGTATGAGGTCATCAAGGATTGCCAGGTGTTGTACACCCTGAAAATTGGCGACGTGCCCGCAGAAAAATTCCGCTCGCTGGGCATGGAAGTTCGACAGTGCGAAGGGTTAATTTCAAAAGCAATTGCCGGCTGAAAGAATCCCAGGCGCCAGAATCTTCCCAAAAGGAGCATTCAGGTGATAACGGGTATTCCTGAAGGAACTTTTTAAAGTTTAAACGAAGTAAATGAAAAAAATAACGCACATGACCAGGTAGGCACACCGCAAAAAGCACCAAAACACGGTATCCGCTACCCTGTACCATGTACAAATCTCAAGCAGTTATGAAAATAGCAGTAACATCCAGCAACGGAAGAAACATCGACACCGAGTTTGTAAAAGCCGACAAAGTGTATGTATTCAGCAAGGAGGGCGATCGGATACAATTTCTTGAACAACGGCACACCAACAACAAGAGCAATACCCAGATTCGCCTTGCCGGCGATCGCAACACTTTCGAAAGAGTTTACGAAACCATTAAAGACTGCGACATTACCTACACCCAGAAAATACGGCAAATTCCGGCACAACGCTGTCAGCAGCTGGGTGTAACGGTAAAACAGGCCGAAGGAGAGATTGATCACCTACTCAAATATAAACTGTAAAGGAGGAAGGACTAACAAAGAGAAAAGGCAAAAGAAAAAGGTCAAAAGGGATTGACATGGGCGAGAGGAAGCACTATCAGTCCCTGTACTCAGTACGCTGTACCTCACAAACAAAACATATCTCATCTCAATAAAAAAGTAATACAATGAAAAAACCAGATTATCACATTTTAGTTTGCAACTCGTACCGGGTTGCCGGCGATGCACAGGGAGCATGCAACAAAAAAGGAGCTACCAATTTTATACAATACATTAATGATGAATGTATGGAACGCGGATTGGATGTAGCCGTTTCAAGCACTGCCTGCCTGAACGTTTGTGCCCAGGGACCGGTAATGGTCGTTCACCCTTTAAATTTTTGGTATGGAGGCATCGACTCGGAAGAAAAGATTGACGAAATACTGGATGCCCTGGAGAACGAAGAAGCAGTAGAGGCCTATCTGATCAGCGACTAAGCCCTCTCGGAATCCAAAGGCACGGAACAGCACAGGTTAATCTGCTTGAGAGTTTGTACCCAGCTAAAAGTTCGATGGCTGGAATACAGTTTGTCAGGTGAGCTGGAACGAAAGACAAGAGACAAACCAGTATTCCGAAATTGATTGACAACCAATGCAAAACCTGTGTTGTTCTTTAATAGAGCGATGTAACCACTTAAAACTGAACCACTCACAAAACACGAAACCTAACCCCGAAGCAGGAAGGATGACTGCAACTCCATCCTACGATCCCTAATCAGCATGTATTACCATTTTTAAAAGGTCTACGGTCATGAATACACAAAGCATCTGGTACATCGACTCCACCCTGCGCGACGGAGAGCAGGCTCCGGGAGTATCCTTCAGCCACCGCGAAAAAATAACCATTGCCGCATTGCTGGATGTAACCGGCATCGACGAACTGGAGGCAGGCACCCCGGCTATTGGCGCAAAAGAACAAAACACCATTCATACCATTGTAAAACAGGGTTTTTCTTTCCGAACCTCTTCGTGGTGCCGGGCTTTAAAAGCCGATATCGACGCCGCACGGAAATGCAAAACCGACGGTGTCAATCTGTCCTTTCCGGTGTCGGCCATACATCAGCAAAGCATGGGTAAAAGCCCGCAGTGGGTCTTCGAAAATCTGTTCAGTACGGTTCGCTATGCCCGGAACTATTTCGAATATGTATCGGTCGGGGCTCAGGACGCCTCGCGGGCCGATTTTCCCTTTCTGCAAAAATTCCTGTCACTGTGTTCGGAGCTTCAGGTACACCGCGTACGTATTGCCGATACCGTAGGCTGCTTAAATCCGTTCAGCACGCAACTGCTGTTTAATAAAATTCTCGACCGCTTTCCTGGGTTGAACCTGGAATTTCACGGCCACAACGATTTGGGCATGGCCACCGCCAACACCCTGGCAGCCATTACTTCCGGCGCCCGTGCGGTAAGCACCACGGTGAACGGACTGGGCGAACGCGCCGGTAACGCCAGCCTGGACGAAGTGGTGATGGCCTGTCGAAAAACCCTCCAGCTTAAGGATAAGCTGAACAGCCAGTTCTTCCCTTACCTGGCTGCTAATGTTGAAATGGCCTCCGGACGCACCAATGCCGACTCGAAACCCATTACCGGCAAAGCTGCCCTGCAACACGAATCGGGCATTCACACCCGTTGCCTGCTGAACAACCCCGAGTCGTACCAGATCATTGGTTCGGAGGAACTGGGCAGGCAGGGAACCTCCATTGTATTTGGCAAACACTCCGGCACCAGTGCCATTGTGCAACTCTTCGAGCAAAAAGGCATTACCCTGGAAAATAACAATCTCGAAGGACTCATGCAGCAAATCAAACTCTTCAGCTCCATGCGCAAAAAAGCCATGGAAGAAGAGGATCTGATGGAATTGTACTACAGGTTGACTTGAAAACAAGGCAAAAGGGCATGAGCTTAACCGGTCTCTGTACTATTTACGTTACACTCACCACCCGAAGCAAACAAATTTAAAACCAAGAATCATGAGCACAAACAACTCCATTATAAACGAAGCCAACAGCTACCTGAACACCATAACCAAAAGTTTCGCCAGTAAGAAGTTCGACAATAAATTCCTGTTAAACCTGACTACCATGTCGCTCGAAAAATTCATGGTTGGCTATCTGATGGCACAGGATCATCTTCCGGAGCATCACACGCTGGGGTTCCTGGCCGGCGAAATGACCCGCTACACCCAGCTGCCATTGGCCGACATCGACCTCCTGGAACAACTCGATGATAAAATTCAGCTTTGTTCTCTCGATGCCGCTGCACCTGCCTGGATTCCAACCGATCAGGAAATGACTACCCTCATTGAAATGCTAAAACGGTTCCAGACATTAACCCAACAGGTCGGGTCTTAAAAGTTTTTACTACCTTGTAAAGGTCGCAACACACTGGAGTTGAATAACTTTTCCATTCGGAGAGATTTTTAAGAACCCAAACATTGCATGCACACCATACCAATAACTTTCTATTATGAAGAAGTACAGTTTTATGCTTTTTGGCCTTCTGCTCCTGGCTTGTGCCAAAAACAAGCCTGCCGATACTTTCACTGTATTCTGTGCCGCTGGCATGACCGATGTGGTCACCGAACTGGCCGACAGTTTCATGCTTCACCATCCGCAACAAGTTCGGTTGAACCTGGCTTCAAGTGGCACCCTGGCACGCCAGCTGGCACTGGGCAACCCGGCCGACCTCTTTATTGCCGCCAGTGAACGATGGGCCAACTATGCCGACAGCCTGGCACTCTTCTCCGAAAGAAAAATGCTCTGGCAAAATCAACTGGTAGTGGTCACCCCGGTCGAGGCCAGCGCCATCGACAGTTTGAATTTTCAGGATCCGCAGCCCCCTGTAAAAGTAACCCACCTTTCCATGGGCGATCCCACACACGTTCCTGCCGGCATTTATGCTCAACAGGCACTGCAATCGGTAGGCTGGTGGGCTTCTTTAGAATCGAAAATCGTTCCGGCCAAGGACGTTCGCTCGGCATTGCGTACCGTGGAAATGGGCGAGTGCGAAATGGGCATTGTTTACTATACCGATGCCCTGGCATCCCAAAAAGTTCACATTGCGGGTACCTTCCCCGACAGTTGCCATCAGCCCATCATTATGCATGCCCTGCTGGCCAAAGAAGCAGCGCCTGGCGCCCGGGAGTTTTATGCTATGCTGAACGACACGCTGTACGAGAAAATCTGGAATAAATACGGTTTAACCACAGTAAAAAAATAGGAATGCTACTGGTCGCCCACATAGCCTCTTTGGGAATCACCCCGGCCGAAGCTACTGCCATACTTTTATCGATAAAGGTGGCCGTGCTCAGCACCGTGATTGCTTTTCCCATAACGCTGTGCATCGGCTGGCTGCTGGCTCGTAAAGATTTTGTAGGCAAATCGCTGGCCGAGGGGATCCTGCACCTGCCCCTGGTAATGCCGCCGGTTACCACCGGCTACCTGCTCATGCTATTTTTTGGCACCCGTGGTCTGGTGGGTGGCTGGCTGTTCGAAACCTTTGGCATCCGGCTGGCTTTTAACCAAAGCGCTGCCGTGTTGGCTGCCATTGTGGTTTCGTTCCCCCTAATGACCCGCTCCATACGCACTTCCATGGAAATGATCGACCCGGCTATGGAAGCGGCATCAAACACCCTGGGCGTTTCGCCTTTCATGACCTTCTTCCGGGTAAGCCTGCCCCTGGCGCTTCCCGGAGTAATCAGCGGTCTGGTACTGGGCTTTGCAAGAGCCCTGGGCGAATTCGGAGCCACCATTACCTTTGCCGGCAACATCGAGGGCGAAACCCGAACCATACCCATGGCTGTATATGCCTACATGCAAACTCCGGGTAAGGAAAAGGCCACGCTGCGCCTGGTACTGATTTCCGTAATCATTTCGCTGGCCGCCATGATTCTTGCCGAGTATCTGAATAAAAAAGCCAATCGCAAAAAACCCCGATGAATTACGTTAAACTTGATACCGAACTGCACCGCGAAGGTTTTTCCTTTCGGGCCAACCTGAAAATCGAAAGTCGGGTAACCGGCATTTTCGGCCCTTCGGGTTCCGGTAAAACTACGTTTATGCACTTGCTGGCCGGTTTGCAAAAACCCGATAAGGGCACTATCGAAATTTGCAACGAACAATTTGTCAACTCCGATACCCGAACTTTTATTCCGGCTCACCGTCGGGGTGTGGGCTATGTATTTCAGGAGGGGCGGCTGTTCCCCCACCTAAATGTAATTCAAAACCTGAGGTACGGATGGAAGAAAAATACCCACAGCAAAGCGTACTTTGACGAAATTATCGACCTGCTCGAACTGCGCGACCTGCTCCATAGCCACCCTGCACAGCTTTCCGGTGGCCAGAAACAACGTGTAGCCATTGGCCGGGCTCTGATGAGCAATGCCCGGCTCCTGTTGCTCGACGAGCCTTTTACCGCTCTCGATGTCAGCCTAAAGAAACAGGTGATCGGCCTCCTTAACCGTATGATCAGGCACCTGAACATTCCGGTAATTATCGTCAGCCACGACCTGAAGGATCTGCTTATGCTCACCCAGCAAATTATTCTAATTAAGAACGGTGTTCCGGAAGCCCCCGCCTCTTACCTGGAGCTGATTAACAATCGGAAGCTGCTGAATTTTAACGGTTGGGTAACCAACTACTACAACATCATCGATGGTACTATCCGGAAAAACCTTCCGGAGAAAGGCATTACCCAGGTCAACACCGGAACGGGTGGCCCTATCCTGCATATCGAATGCGATGCGTGCATTTTTGAGGTGAACGATCCGGTAAAAATCTCCATCCGTGGAGCCGATGTGGCTCTTTCGCTGGCGCCCTTTAAAGATATATCCATCCAAAATCAGTTGCCGGGCACGATCGAGAGCGTATTTCAACATCGCAGCCACCTGGTATGTATTGTCAATTGCGGAATTCGCATCATTTCCCGCATTACCATCGACTCAGGCGCGAACCTTAAACTGGAAGCCGGTAAACCGGTCTACTGCCTCATCAAGTCGCTGGCCATTGAAACCTACCTGTAGCAAGGTTGTGGTGTTATTACTGCCCATACGGCCAAATATAGGATCGCGGTAACTGCGCACAAGCTCTTTAAAGAGCTTTTAAAAGTCCTTGATTGTGTAGTTTCCTTTCAAAAAACATTTCCTTTGTGTTGTTCTTGTAATCCTGACTTACCCTGAAGGTGTGGGGACAGCAGAACTGCCCGTGCACGTCAATACTGCATGGTTGATTTGAAATGAATGGCACCTGATCGACTAACGATGAAAAAACAACGAAAAGTAATCCTGCTAACTACCCTCTTCCTGGTTTTATCGATTGGCCTGTACCATTCCTTCCGTGGACGCTTGCATCCATTCTGCCCCTGGGTGATTGGTTTTGACAAGCTGGAAACCAGGAAGGCGGTATTGTATTACCATGCTGACTGCTCAACGATCTCCTGCCTTCTAACTATCGACAGCCTGATTAACACGGTGGAAAAAACACACGAATTATCTTTTAAAAGAAAGGTTGAAGTTGTAGTAAGTGCCGACCGGAAGGAACACGAACGCTATTCAGGATCCTCGGGAACCTTTATCACACAACCTCTCAAAGGCCGGATTTATCTGCCCTATTTGGAGGAGTACTTTGCCGCGAAAGTTCAACCGTTACATACTTACCTGCAGCATGAACTTTCCCATTCGCTGATTTATCAGAACATTTCCATTTCCAGATTATGGGGATACCCGCTTTGGTTTTTGGAAGGCCTGGCAACCTATTCGGCCGATATGGCCGGCGTAGAAGGTTATCCCTCAAAAGACACCGTTTGGGCAAGAATATCCGAAGGCTGCTTTATTCATCCCAACGACTGGGGGCGTTTTGGAATGCCGGTTTTGGGTGCTTCAGTAAAGCAATATCCTTATCCGGATACCTACTATTTTGCCTACTCCGAGTTTAGTTGCATGGTGGATGATTTAGTCAGAAAGTATGGGAAAGAAAAAATGATAAAACTACTCCATGCATCCATTCGTTCTGAGCCGTTTAAGAGTGCTTTCAGCACAATTTATACCATACAATTTGAGGATTATCTAAGCGGATTTCATAAACCACCCGCTTAGCGGGCGGTTTATGCGGCTGTAAAGGCTTCTTATTTTCAAACTGATCGTTATGGTTCTCTGGCTACATCCAACAATGGCCTCCGTCCCCGTCTTTAAGTCCAATGTTTTACCCCAATAACTCTAAATCCATGGATGATATCCTTTAGCCAGGGCGATGAGGTGCCCATCAGGAAGCTCATGAGCCCGAGCTTTTCTTCGGTGGTGGCTCTTTGTGAGTAATCGGAGTAGCCCTTCTGCTTCCCAAACTTACTTTTGTGGTATTTTTAAGGCCAGGCAGTGAGGCTCCTCTTATGGCTGCTCCTATACCATCAGCCGGAGATTTGGATCTGAATGTTGAACTCAAGAAATGACAGAACATGGGTATTGAAAACGAAAAATCACTCGAATCCATCATAAGATCGGATTATGAAAAATTGTATGCCTACACATTCCGAATGGTGGGCAATCATGAGGACACGGAAGATGTTTTACAAAATTCATTTATAAAAGCCTATAAAGGAATCCATAATTTCAGAGGCGATTCATCGTTGCAAACGTGGCTGTATCGCATTATTATCCATGAAAGCTACCGGAATTTTCAACGAATTAAAAAGCTGCCCGTAGCGTTAATTACGGAAAATCTGGGAATCAACGAGACACAATTCTTCGAAAGTTTGGATTACGAGCCACGTATCGATGATGAATTGGTTATGGAAGATCTAAGGGAAAAATGTTTGACGGCCTTTATGAAATGTATCCCAAAAAACCAACGTGTATGTTTTTTGTTAAAAACCTGTCTCGAGTTGAGTCATGAAGAAATTGCAGCGGTAATGGAAATTTCGGTGAGCAACGTTAAGGTAACGCTCTTCAGAGCACGTCAAAAGCTGCAGGAACTTTTTGCTATGCGCTGCAGTCTGATCAATCCGGACAAGCCCTGCAAATGCCACCTATGGATCCGATATATGAAGGAAAACAACCGCCCATTGCCTAACGGCTACAAACAGATAAAATCGGAAAAACTACGCAGCCGGCATTTTAAAAATATGAATGCCCTGCATAAAATTGATTATCTGTATTCGGTTCAGGCAGCTATTACCCGGGAAGAGTTTTTTGACAGGCTGAAGAAACTGCATAATGTGTTGTAGACCTTTTATTTGAGTTACATTTAGTTGGTGTTCATACAGAAACGGATTTAGAATTGGATTACTCCGGCTCTGATTTTTAAGGCCCTCGCGCAAGAACTCTGTAACCTTTCCTTTAGGGTTCGGGTCTAAAGGCTTTAACTTAAAAATGGAGGTCTGTTCTATGAACCATCAAATTGTTAGCCCTTGTGGTATCGATTGTTTTAACTGCGAAGTGTATAAAGAAAATGTAACGGACGAACTGCAAACCCGTGTTTCAGCCTCAACCAACGTACCCAAACATCTCATTACGTGCGAGGGTTGCATCGATGGTAATATCTGCGTATTTCTGAAATTGCGCGGACAAAGCTGTAAAACGCTTAATTGTGCGGAGAGTAAAGGAGTTCGATATTGTTATGAATGCAACGATTTTCCCTGTTCTCATTTAATGCCACTTGCCGACGGGGCAAACCGCTTTCCACAAAATATTAAACTGTACAACCTGTGCCTGATGAAAAAACTGGGTATTGAGGAATGGAAAAAGCAAGCCGCTTCCATCCGGAAAATCTACTTTACAAAACCGATAGCCATTGGCGAAGGTGGATGTAGCAAATAAATAATTTGCACGGTTTTAACAGCATACAGCTGTTAAAACCGTTTTATGGAACAATGCATCGATAAAACTGCCATGGCGCAAGTGTTGTACTTGTGCCACTGCGCCGTATTTGTAAGAGTGCCTATATGTAGGATGCGAGCCGCAAGTACAAATTCAGAATCCAGGATGCAATTTACTTTGTAAGCTATGCAACCGTAACCGGATTGATGTTTTTACCCGGTTGAGGCCGGATTTTACTCGTCCAGTTGTGATATTTTTAGGTTATAGTTTTTCATCAGATTTTAATTTTTTAAAAGTTTTATCAGGTCTTTGTTGTTTTTCTTTTTTGCAATATCTAAAGGTGTTTCTTTATAATAATTTTGAATATTCTTATCGGCTCCTTTGTCGATTAGTATTGTAACTAACTCGGAGTAATTATTTTCAACAGCCAAATGAAGCGGTGTATTATCGAATTTATCCTTAATATTTACGTTTGCATTTTTATCAATTAACATGTTTACATAGCTTAATTTGTTTTTATATACGGCCTCATGTAAAGGAGCACGTCCACGATCATCGGCACAATCGACATTAGGGCATTTGCCTAAGGCATATTTAAAAAACTCATCAGTGCAATTCATACTTATAATGTAATTAAGAAAAGGCTCCGGGAGTGAGCTGAACCTTTTTACACAAATATCAGCTCCGTTATCAATTAAATACTTTATCGGTTCATAATTGTTATCCTCGCGAGGATAAGCAAAGTAAGCCGGCACCCCCAGGCAATACTCGTTGATAACCAGTCCGGCACCGTTGTTAACTAAAAATTCGATTAAGGGCAGGTAACGAGCCTCACAAACCCGGTGAAATGATTCGTTGGGCGCACCATTGTTTCTATAAAATTGTATTACAGCCCCTTTGCTTTGCAGAAACTTAATTGTTTCTAAGCATTGTTTTTTATTATCAACCGTACTTTCCGAATTTAAAGCCAACATGGCTGAAATAACGGGCGCATCGCCAAAAATTTCATCTTTGACATTTACATTAATATTGTTTTTAACCAACAAATCCATTATAGGTATATCCCATTTTTTTGCAGCCATGTGTAAGAACGAATATCCCCTTACCAATACATCCATCGGAAAATGTTTTTTTATAAAGAACGAAACAATTTCAACTTTTCCATTGTCTATGGCTGTTTCTACAATATCAATGTAATTGGCTTTAAATATTGGGGTTAAGTATGGGTAACATGCTTCAAGTTGTGCAATATTTTCCTCTTTTACATAATCGTAAACAATTTGTACAAGAATATCGGCTATTTTCTTTTCAATAACTGTATGTGCTTTATAATCAACAGTATCATATCTTCCAATAAAATCTGAAATTGCAAGGTACAGCGGATTTATACCCAATTTATTTTCACCAACGGATATGTAAAACAGCAATTCATTTTTATGCTCGTTTTTTTCTAAATTCCAAAATGGTTTTGGGGTATTTGTACTTTTTGCTTTTGACTGATTTTTTGATGCTTCGAAAATTATCATATCATAAAATTTGTATGCATCCTTTTCAAATGAGGCAGCTAAATCGTACTTACCCATCATAAATGTTGCACGAGCCCAATTGTTGAGCAACTCAGCGTCTTTTAGCATAACATCATAGTATGCACTACTTAACGTGTCAATATTTAAAAATGCTTTTATTGCCGAATCTCTTTTTTCATGATTCAACAGTATTAAACCAACTGTTGCCCCATCAATAGTTGTTTTATCGGTTATTCCACTATTAATTTCCGATTTACTTAGTTCGTGTAAAAGCGATACTTTTTTAAATATTTCCTCGTCGGTATGAAATGAGCAAAAATCAATATTTGATTTTAAATTTTCGTAATCATAAGTATTTGATTGAGCAAATATTTCATTGCTTTGGCAAAAGGAAATAATTAAACATAATGATATAAATAATGTTTTCATTTTGTAGATTAATTCAAATTTGTGAATACTCCGAATTATTTGCACCACAGCCTTTTTCCCTGTTTAAAATAAACGGTATTGTACGCTCGAAAATAAGCGGTATTTTACTAATTACCAAAACAGTAAATAAATTGTCATATGATATCTTCCTCCCATGGCGCAAGTGTTGTACTTGTGCCACTGCGCCGTATTTGCAAGAGTGCCTATATGTAGGATGTGAGCCGCAAATACAAATTTAGAACCCAGGATGCAATTTGCTTTGTAAGCTATGCAACCGTAACCGGATTGATATTTTTACACGGTTAAGGCCGGATTTGGTATCCGTCCACTAGCGTAAAGGACTACGCCGATGAATAAGGATTAATTTTAGTTTCTTTGCCTGGCTGGAATTTATGAAGAGGCACAAGTGCGACGCTCGCGCCATGTGGGGAATTGTAACGGAAAAATTTAGGATCAGCCCCGGGAAAACTAGGACAACACTTAAAACTTTACCCCGATGCCATTCCCATAATCCGTAAAAAATACGATCTTCATTCCCTCTGTTTTGTGCCGGCAAGTGCCGGATTCCGGCTGACACCCACTGCATTTAACCAGGAAGTAACGATACATAAGGATGAAAAAAATAGCTTACCCATCACTACTAACCCTCCTTCTACTTAACATAGCCGACATTTGCAACCTGCATGCGGCTACCTTTTATGTGGCTACGAACCATACCGTTGCATCCGATGCAAATACCGGCACATCTACCGAACCACTCAAAACCATTGCTGCTGGAGTAAACAAACTGTTTGCAGGAGACACCCTGGTGGTTCAAGAAGGAATTTACCGGGAATCCATCACTATTACGCGTTCAGGCACCGAGAACCAACCCATTGTAATTATGGCAGAGCCTGTGGGAAGTGTAACCATAAGAGGCTCGCAATTGGTTACAAACTGGACCAAACTAGAGAGCTCAAACATTTATGTTCACGACAATTGGCCCTTCTATTTTGGCAGGTGGAATGCAACACTCAAAAATGGCGATTTACAGGCTCAGTTCACGAATGAAATGAGCAACGATACCTCAACCTCTTTTGCGCTAAACCAGATTTTTGTCGATACCAATCTGATTATGGAAGTGGCACGGTTGGAGAACATGGTTGAAGGAAGTTTTTATATTGATCCATCGGCTCAACGAATTTATTTGTGGCTTTCCGATCAGGCTGACCCAAACTCAAAGAAAATTGAGGTTACCAACCAACCGGTATTGCTCAAATGTATTTCTAAAAAGTTTATTCAGGTCAAAGGATTTAATTTTGAGTATTGTGCCAACCCCATTCAAAATGCAGCAGTCAATTTCCAATCGTGTACCAAATGCCTGGCCGAAGATTGCCGTGTAACCAACACAGCCATGGTGGGACTGGGCATGCAGGGCGATAGTTGTATAGTCCGTAGGTGCATCATGAACTCTAATGGACAACAAGGGTTTACGAGCCACAAATCGTCAAAATTACGGGTTGAAGATTCCGAAACCTCTTTTAACAACCTGATTGCCTGGAAAAAGGTCCGAGTACAATTTCAAGCCGGAGGCTTTAAAATTTCGGCCAATTACAAAGCAACCTTCCTGCGCCATCAGGCTCATGGCAATAACGGGCCCGGCATGTGGTTCGACATCAGCAATACGGAATCGGAATGTTCCAATTGTTTTTGCTCCGGAAACAAAAAACTAGGAGGCATCATGAACGAAATTTCGATGAGTATTTACATCCACGACTGTGTGTTGGCAAACAACGAAGGTTCGGGAATCTTGATCGCCGAAAGCCCCGATGCTGTTTTGGAGAGAAATATCTGCTACAACAACCCCTATGGTATTGTTTTTCGAGATGCGGCGCGGTCGGCCAAAGAAGTAACCGTATCGGACGAGTATGTGGTTTTGGGCAGTTACATCCCCTACTACAATAAAAATGAAAAAGCCGTCAAAAACATTCTGTATCAGAATAAACTGGCTCAAATAAAATTGGACCTTAACGAAAACCGTCAAATACCACGGGCAATTATGCCCAATCCGAGAGTTTACACTGAATACGATGCGCTCAACCATGTGTTGCAACCGAACGACCTATCGCTGGAAGATTTGAACTTTAGTATGGATAGCAACTATTTTACCAATTCAAACTCATCGTATCTGTATCGCTGGGGCAACAGCTATGATGCCCATACTACAAAATACAATACCTTACCTGAAGTTCAGGATGTAGCCGGCTTCGAAATGAACGGGGTGGTTGCCGATCCTCTTTTCACGAATCCCGATTTGTTGGACTTTACCCTTCCTCCCGATGGCATTCACAGCATATCGAGGGCCTATCCCGTGGGCAAGGTTCCGGGGGTTTTGCTAAGCCAACAAACCACTCAGCTACCCGACGACGATGAGGATGATGAAGTGGTTACCGAACTTGATCAGGTTAAAAATCCGGATCTGGTTTATCCCACCTATTCCAACGATAAGGTGCGCCTCCAGTTAGCACAACCTGGAACTGGCAAAGTAACGGTGTATTCACTCAATGGGATCATTATCGGTTCGTTTCCGGTTTTGGATAACTGCGAAATAAGTACGGCCAACTGGCCCAGTGGCCTGTACATCCTACGAATTGATGCACTGAACAGCACGCAAAGCATGAAATTGATAAAAAACTAGTTGCAACTGAGCCGGCCAACCGTCAAAATACCAGGCCTCCACCCTGCTTACCGAGCAGACTCGGCAACTGCACGTGCAAGATTCTATCGGCCTGGCACTGAACAACGGAATACCCCGAATCGGTCAGGGATGTTGTCGGTTATGCGGCACCTATACTTCCCGAGGTATTCATGAGTGTATTGAAATAGTTGGCCTTGGTTTTCGAACGATGGCTGATTCAAAAAAATGAAAATCATTTTTCCCGATGAACGAAATCGAGCGCAAGAACATGTTCCTAAAATGGAGCAGGAGGTGTATGACGCATGGATCCAATATCATGCAACCGTGGACGGGATAGCCAAAGATTTTTTACAGGACACGAATGCGGCTTTCACTGCCGGGTTGGCAGCCGACAGACTTTAACCCAATTGCTATTACCATACAAACAACAGGCACCACTTAGCAAGAGTAATACTTCCCCGGGGAGTGCCTACCTCCATCCCAACGCTACTCCTCACGCCTGCCCAGCACCTTAATTACATCCCGGTAACGCAACAATCCGAGCAGCAGGGCCACGCCTGCACTGCACACCATGGCGCTCAGCCATCCCAGCTGCCAGCGGTCGATTGAGCGTCTTAACAAGCTACCCATCGCCAGGCTAAGTACCACAAACAAAATCAGCCGCAACAGCAACTTAACACGTATGCCAATATGCAAATACCTCCGTGCCAGCAGCACATGAACCACTATGGTCACCAGCTGTGTGCAGGCGTTGGCCATGGCAGCACCGAGTGCCTGGTAACGCGGTATCAGCAGCACATTCAGCAGCACACTTACCCCAACAGCACCAAGAGCCATATAGTTCAGAGCCCTCATATTGCCATTGGCTGTGAGCAGGGCCCCATAGGTATAGCTGACACACATGCCCATGTAACTCAGGGATAGCACCGCAAAAATATCGCCCGATACGGCGGTATGGCTGGTGTATAGCAGAGCAAACAGCTCGTGCCGGTACAGTATACTGGGGAGTACTACCGCCAGGGAGGGAACAAAAAGCAGCAATACCGCAAGTCGCAATAAATCTCCAACCGGCTCCTTCTGTTGCAGGGCTCTGGAGAACAACGGCAGCAGCAATACGGGAAACAGCAACGCGTAGTTCGACATAAAATCGAGCAACCGGAAAGCATGGGCAAAAATACCAGCCTGCTCCTTGCCATCGGGCAGCAGCCGGTGCAGCAGCAGCGTATCCATGCGGTAATATGCCCCCATCAGCAACACCAGGGTGGCAAACGGCAACAGTCGCCGGATGGTAGGCTGCAATTCCCACCAGTTGAATTCCAGACGGAACCTGCCGGCCTTAAGCATCACCAAAAACAGGCCAATACCAATCACCAAACCGTAAGCTATACTTTGGCTCAGTACAAACCATTCTATTTTAAAACGCCCCGCAGTGGCCGGGTACACCAGTAAGAATCCCACTATCAAAATCATAACGCCCCGGTCCAACACCGACACCAATCCTTCGGTCTTGAAAAAATGAAGCCCTCCCAAATTGGCCCTCAGGTACAAAATAAACGAAGCCATAAACTGGTTGAACAGAATAAGCAGCAGCAAGGGCCATTCGGTAACTCGCACGCCCAGAAGCCACCCAATACCCAGACACAGCAACATGTAAGGAACCACCAGTATAATGCGCAGTATCATAATATTCGACAGGTAATGCCCCACTCGCTCCGGATACCGGGCAATTTCGCGTCGAATAAAGTTTTCGATACCCAAATCAAGTACAATCTGAAAGATCAGGGCAATGTTGAAGAGAACAAAAAAGCTCCCGTACACCTCGGTTCCCAGCCGGTTTTGTACTACACGGTCGATTCCAAAAACGTACATCGGCTTAATAAGCACGTTGAGCAGAATAAGAAAACCGAGGTTCGTAATAAACTTTCTCTTCAAGGCGGGCGTGTTTTCCGTAGCAGCAACGAATATACTATTTCCGGGGCGCATCTGGTCCTTATGCCGGTAAAATTGTGCACCTGCCGGTAATTTTATACTTTCACGCCCGAAATATCCGGTAAACCTAAACGAAACGAATCGTGTTAAAACGCTTCCTGGACACACACCAAACCGAAGCCGGCTGCGACGAAGCCGGCCGCGGATGTCTGGCCGGGCCGGTAACGGCTGCAGCGGTAATTCTTCCCCCCGACTATCACCACCCGCTGCTGAACGATTCCAAACAAATGACCCAACGTAACCGCGAAACCCTGCGCACCGAAATCGAGAAGGAAGCTATCAGCTTTTCAGTGGCATTTATGGACAACCTTCAGGTCGACGAACTCAACGTTCTTAAGGCTTCCCTGCTGGGCATGCATCGGGCTCTCGGCGGATTGCAGTTTCGCCCCGATCGCATACTGGTCGATGGCAACCGGTTCTACCCCTATCAGAATATTCCGCACAGCTGTATGGTGAAAGGCGATGCTACCTATCTGGCTATAGCAGCCGCCTCGGTGTTAGCCAAAACCTACCGCGACGAGCATATGCTTGCCCTGCACCGTGAATACAACGGCTACGGATGGGATCGGAACAAAGGCTATCCCACCCGGCAACACCGAATGGCCATTGCCACCCTGGGAATTACCAAATACCACCGGCGCACGTTTAACCTAACCAATACCCAGCTTGAACTTCCATTCAGATAGAAAACACCGGCCGGCAGTCAACTGGTGGAGACCAGGTGTATGGTGCGCCTTTCTGGCTATGTCCAACCTTGCACTGCTTGCCGACGAAGGCATGTGGCTCCTTCCCCGCATCGAAGAACAACCCTTCCCCCGTATGCAGGCCATGGGGCTTAGGCTGCAACCCGTCGACCTGTTCTCGAACGAGCCATCCGGCCTCAGCCAAAGCGTGGTGCTTTTCGATGGCGGATGCACGGGCGAAATAATCTCGCCTCAAGGCTTACTCCTTACCAACCTGCACTGTGGTTTCTAGCGGGTTCAATACCACAGCACCCTTGAGAACAACTATATAGAAGAAGGCTTTTGGGCACAAAGCCCAAAGGACGAACTGCCCAATCCGGGACTTGAGGTTCAACGCATTCAACGCATCGAAGAGGTAACGGCTCAGGTTCTTGGCCAGGTAAGCGACACCCTGCAACCCACCGAGCGCATGCGCCTTATTGAGGCACACTGCACTAAAGTGGAACAGGAAGCTTCGGAGAACGGTCGTTACAACGCTGTGGTAGCCCCCGAATTCCATGGCATTGCCTACTTTCTGTATGTGTATGAGGTATACCGCGATATTCGACTGGTGGGTGCCCCACCGGCTTCCATCGGCAGCTTTGGCTTCGATACCGACAACTGGGAATGGCCGCGCCACACCGGCGACTTCTGCCTTTTCCGCATCTACACTGCCCCCGATGGCTCGCCAGCCCCATACGCTCCGGAAAATATTCCGCTGCAAACCGATTACTACCTCACCATATCCTTACAGGGCGTGGCACCCGACACCTTTACCTTCACGCTGGGATATCCCGGAAGCACTTCGCGCTATGGCACTTCCTTCGAACTGCAGGAAACTGCCCAAATAACCAATGCCCAGCGCATAAAAATACGGTCGCTCCGCCTCGATATGCTGGGAAAAGCCATGGCGGCCGACCAGCAAACCGCTGTGCAATATGCCTCCAAATACGCACGTTCCAGTAACTACCTGAAATATGCCATCGGCCAAAACCTCGATATCCGGCGCCGCCATTTACCCGAAATGCGTCAGGAAACCGAAGCCCGGTTTCAGGCATGGGCACAGGCCGACAGTGGCCGGTTTCAAAAATACGGGCATGTATTGGACTCTATGGAATCCCTCTACCGGCAGAAGCACGATGCAGAGGTGAGTTTTAGCACCCTCTCCGAGGCCATTTTCAATGCCTGCGAGTTGATCAATTTCATCTCCGAATTCAGTTACCTGGATATGCTGCTGCGATCCAAAACCGATCGCAGGGCTGCAATTGCTGCAAAAACGGAAGAACTGAAACAGGAAACCCGACAATTCTTTAAAAACTACCAGCTTGATCTCGACCGGCAGGTAAGCACAGCCATGTTAACCTACTACCTCCAAAACAGTGCGACGGAACGTTATCCCGATATGCTGAGAACCGAGATGGTACTGTCGCCGGGGCACCAGCCCTCCAAAATGATCCGTAAATTGTACCAAAACTCCTTCTTTACCCGCGAAAAGCAAGTGATGCATTTTCTGGATCACCCCACATCGC
This sequence comes from Bacteroidota bacterium, assembly GCA_003252385.1. Classification (GTDB taxonomy): domain Bacteria; phylum Bacteroidota; class Bacteroidia; order Bacteroidales; family UBA10428; genus UBA10428. Next base: position 30,842 of record QKEH01000151.1, read on the forward strand.
GACAGCTGAAGCGCGATTTCGGCTTCCGTCTGGCCAACAGCTTTTACCAAAGCTATATCTCGGAGTATGCCCTTCTTAAAGCCTATCAGGAAAAACTGACCTGGTTCGAGTACCGCTACACCCAGGGACGCATGCAGATGCAGCCCGAAGCCTTCCCCTACCCCGATGCTGACCTGAACCTTCGGCTGAGCTACGGCAGCCTGCAGGCCTACCAATCTGCCGATTCCGCGCACTGCCAGGCACAAACCTATCTGTCGGGAGTGATGCAAAAGGAAGACACTGCCAACTCCCATTTTCGGGTACCCCAAAAATTAAAAACGCTGTACTTCGAAAAAGATTTTAGCCCCTACAGCCAAGGCGATGACCTTCCGGTTTGTTTCATTACCACCAACGATATTACCGGCGGAAACTCAGGCAGCCCCGTTTTCAACAGCCAGGGATATCTGGTAGGACTGGCATTCGACGGAAACTGGGAAGCCCTTGCCGGCGATTTTGAATACGAAAGCCAATTGCAACGCTGCATTTGCGCCGACATACGTTACATCCTGTTTATTATTGATAAATTTGCAGGCGCAAACCATTTAATAAACGAACTCAAAATACTTCCATAGGAACTGCACCTGTGGTATTTCAAATTCCGCGAGCATGGCAGAAAAAATAATTATTTATACCGATGGAGCCGCCAGCGGCAATCCCGGACCGGGCGGTTACGGAGCCTTGCTGAAATCGGGGCCGCATTACAAGGAACTTTCCGAGGGCTATCGGAGAACTACCAACAACCGTATGGAATTGCTGGCGGTAATTGTGGCTCTCGAAGCCCTTAAATTTCCGGGCAGTCAGGCCGAAGTGTATACCGACTCGCGTTACGTATGCGATGCGGTTGAAAAAGGCTGGGTTTTCTCGTGGGAAAAAACGAATTATGCCAAAAAGAAAAATGCCGATCTTTGGAAACGCTTTCTGGTCGTATTCCGTAAGCATAAGGTAAAGTTTCACTGGGTAAAGGGGCATGCCAACATTCCGGAGAATGAACGCTGCGACCGACTGGCTGTGGCCGCATCACAAAAAGCCAAGCTCCTGACCGATATTCAGTACGAACTTGAAAATGAATAAGTAGCACACAATGATTTCGCCGGTTTTTAGTTACTTTTAGTGCAATTATGAGTTTTCATGGGCAGCGAAAACAAACAGGATATCATTTTAAAGTATAAAGGTCCTCTGGATTACGACAAAATCGGGGATCTGATATCTACGTTAAAACGCACCATGAAGAAAAGGGGCATGGCCATCAGCCTCTATAAAAAACTGCTTACCCTCATGATTGAATCGCTGGAAAACATTGTGCGCTATTCAGCATCCTACTTACCCCACCGCGATACTTACAAAAAATACCAGCCGGAAATCTGCATCTGCCTCGAAAACGACTCCTATATTTTTCGCGTGGTAAACCTGATGGAGAACGCAGATATCGTGCCCCTGCAGCAAAAGATGGACGAACTGAATAACCTGGATCAGGATCAGCTAAAAGCCTTATACAAGAACACCATTACCAACGGAAAATTTTCCGACAAGGGGGGCGCCGGATTGGGCATTATCGAAATGGCCAAAATTTCGGACGAAAAACTCCACTACACCTTTTCAGCCTTCAATGCGGAGCAGTCCGAATTTCAACTGCTCCTGCGAATTTACCCCAATAAGGTGGAAGAGTAGGTAACTACGCATCGAAAACCGGTTCAATATTTACCTGAAAATCGCAGGGATTTCCATAGTAGGGGCTCGAACTCACAATGGAATTCACCCCGGTAGAAGCATACTCGCGAATATTATCCATATCAATGTTGCCGGTAACTGAAATGTGTAAGTCCATATTGAGTTTCCGCAAGGCCGGAACCAGCTTTTTCACTTCAGCAGCCTCCATCTTATCCAATTGAATACGAGATATTTTTTCACCAGCCACCGCACGAGCCTGTTCGGACGAAATAGCTTCCACCGTTATGCTTTTCCCGGCCGCCCGGTGTTGAATAGCATCCAGTTTACTCTTCAAATTATCAATACCCCCAAGAATTTTAATGTGGTTATTGGTAATCAGTATGGTATCGGAAAGCCCCAGCCGGTTCATGCTTTAATGGCCAGTTTCTTTCCAAAGGGTTGGGTTTTTCGGGTCGACACCACATTGACCGAGGGATCCACTTCTTTGGCTGCCTGCGCCAGCCGGTACATCCGGGTAGCTATTCCGGAAGTGTATTCCATTAAATTGGTGGTAGTACGCCAGATGGCATGCACGTTGTTAGCCAGTCCTTCACCTTCGAGAAATTTAATGCCTGCGCCAATGTGCTCACCGGAAATGGAAACCAGCGTGGGGTAGATTTTAAACTTATCAAAGATCTTCAGCACCTCTTCTGTTCCGCACAATACTGTTTCGGCACGTGTGAAATAGGAGATACGGGCTACCTTGGTGCCCATTTTAATGGAAATGGAGGTGAGATCGTAGTAGGGAAGGTCTTCGTTGATAAGCTGATCAATTTCGGCATCGGTGAAGTAAATCATGGTATCGTTTTTAAGTGGCTACTTGAGGGTGGGTAAATTACTTTACTTAAGAAATGTACAAAAGATTTTGCAGAGTGCCCAGAAAGCTACCCAGAAAAAAAGGCCGTTCGGATGTAATCCCAACGGCCTTTTGGTACAATGACAGGCGTTCCTTCGCTATGAAAGGAATTTATAAATACAAATGTGCTTATAGGTTTCACCGGCCTTCAAGGTGGCATTGGGGAAGTTTGCCTTGTTAGGCGAATCGGGGAATATCTGGGTTTCCATTGCCACACCTTCGTATTTCTCCACCGTTTTACCCTTTTTACCGGCAGCGGTACTGTCGAAATGATTACCGGTGTAAATCTGAATTCCAGGCTGATCGGTATACACCTCCAATTTACGTCCCGAAACCGGATCGGCCAGCGTAGCCGCCAGCACCACTCCTTTTCCGCCACCATCAATCACAAAGTTATGATCTACTCCGTCCACAATTTTCACCTGGGCATCGCTGCTGTTCACTGCGGCACCCAATGTTTTGGCCGTACGAAAATCCATAGCCGTTCCGGAAACACTGGCAATTTCGCCGGTTACCGTACCGATTTCGGCCGATAGCGGAGTAAATTTCTCTGCCTTAATCTGCAACGTGTGATCCAGCACTTTTCCCTTACCGGCACCGTTCAGGTTGAAGTAAGCATGGCTGGTCATATTGATGACGGTAGTTTTTGACGTAGTTACCTGGTATTCTATTTTAAACTCATTTTGGTTATTCAGCGAATAAACCACGGTCATCTGGAGAGCGCCCGGGTAATTTTCCTCGCCATCGGCACTGGTGGCGGTAAGCCGATAGGCACTGGTGCATCCGGCTAGCGCAACGGGAGCTACCTCCCAAACTTTACGGTCGAATCCCGAATTACCGCCGTGCAGGTGGTTGGGCCCGTTATTTACTGCCAGCTGGTACTTTTTTCCTTCCAGTTCAAATTGTCCCTTAACAATCCGGTTGGCGTAGCGTCCGCAGAGCGCACCGAAATAGGTGTCGCCTTTTATGGCCTCGTCGGCATTGGGATGCCCTACCACCACATCAACCACCTCGCCTTTACGGTCGGGAGCCATAATGGAAAGTATACGGCCACCATGCGCCATAAAGGTTACTTCCAAACCGTTATCGTTACTGAGAGTATAGGTCTCTTTTCCTGTATTTGCCATGCTTTTTTTGATTTTGTTAGAATAATTTGTGCGTTTAACCTCCCAGTGTTGGGAGTTGGCTGGGGTATCCCGCGTGAGATACCCCATGGCAAACCACTATAAGTTATGCCGCATTTCTGATTTTTGAACCCTTCAGTGCGAAGTAAATAATATAGGCATAGAATACCCAAAGAACCATATAGGCGGTAGAAATACTGGAAACCGATTCAATTCCACCCATTACAAACGTCCAAAGTCCAACAAAAACAACACCTGTACATAAAATTCCAGAACCCAGTTTAGCAGCACTGGGCATCACATCTTTTAATGAAAGGTCAAAAATTACCGACCACATGATTGAATGGAAAAATCCGGTTGCCAGAATGGACCACAATGCGACCGCCCCGGTGGTAGAAACGGTAATAAGAATCATAAGTGCGCCCAATGCCGATGCAATAGCTAATACATTATTGGCAGAATATTTTTTTAGGATACCGGCACCACCCAAACGCCCTAGTACAAATCCAAACGGATAAACCGCCATATAGAACTTTATTTGAGAAGGCTCCAGCCCGATTTTGGTTTCAATGTACCGGAAGAGGAAGGAATTTACACCTACTTCCAATCCCATATACATTCCAATAGCAATAAATCCCAGAATAAGATGGCGATAACTCCAGGCAGAACGATGCCCTTCGGTTGCAACCACAGATTCCGGATCTTCAATGGCAGGTAATTTCATGAAAGTCAGCATGACTCCGGTTAATAATGCAATACCACCAAGCACCAAATACGGTGGTTTGGCTAATAGCGCATCTGCAGAAGCATCGCCGGTAACTTTACTCAGGATGAGAGCAGTTCCAATAACCGGAGCAAGAACTGCAGCGGCAGAATTCACTGCCATGGCCAGTGTTAACCTGGCCGAAGAAGTTTCAGGTGCGCCCAGTGCAATAACATATGGATTAGCAGCCACTTGTAAAAGCACAATACCCAAAGCACTTACAAAAAGTGCAATTAAGAACATGCCAAATCCGGTACTTACAGCGGGTACAAACAATAAGCTGCCAATACCGGTAATTAAAGAACCGATAATAACACTTTTCTTGTAACCCAGTTTTTTAACCACTCCACCAATTGGAATAGAAACAATATAGGCACTAAAAAATGCAGCATTCACCAACTGGGCAACAGCCGGTTTTAGATCATACAATTTTTGAAGAAATGGAACCAGAATACCATTCATCCAAGTCACGAATCCTAAAAGGAAAAGTAAAAAGGACATGATAATAAAAGGCACCGTGTAGTTTTTGTTGTTTCCCATGATAATTTTTATTAGTTAGGTAAAAAATTTTAGTTCAGTTTGGCAAACAAATGCCGGCATTGCGCCGGCATTTTATAGGGGTTGGGTATTTCTTACAATTCCAGTTTGATCGCACCTTTGGAACGTATGAACAGCTGGTGGCAGTTGCCCTCGCCAAATACGCTTTCGAGGGTCGAAATGTAGGTATCCAACAGGTTGTTGGGAACAAAGGCCTGAATGGTACCTGCAAAACCACCGCCATGTACACGCCATGCGCCTTTACCTTCCAATACCAGATCGCTCAGCGCCAGTGCCAGTGCCACACTTTGGTGTTTGGTATCGCCACCTACATAAATGTTTTGGTTGTACATGTACGAGCTGAAACCCGATTCGATAACCAGTTCCAGGAATTTATTGAAGTTGCCCGATTCAAGTGCTTCCACCTCATCTACCACGCGGGCGTTATCGGCCTGGAAGTGGATGGAACGAAGCAGGGCACGGTCGCCCACTTTTTCGCGAATGGCAGGTATCCCTTTCACCACATCTTCCATCGACAGCGGACGCAGTACATCGTGACCCAGTTCCTTGGCTACCGATTTCATTTCACCGGGCAGGGCATTGTATTCGGCATCGAGACCGCCGTGGCTGCCGCCGGTGTTGGTAATTACCAGGGAAAATCCGGTTTTGGCAAAGTCGAAATCCAGAGCCTTAACAATAGGACTGGCCGGATTTTTAAAGTCGATGGTAATGAAGCCCCCAACCGCACAAGCAGTCTGATCCATCAATCCACAGAACTTTTTACAGGCATGCTCGGCCTTCTGTCCAATTTTTGCATTATCCACCGGGTCGAGTTTGCCGGCGTTAAACAGATGGTTGAAAATAGCACCGATCAACACCTCAAAAGAAGCCGATGAGCTCAGTCCGGATCCTTCGGGTACCGCACCATCAATAATCGCATCGAAACCACCAATAGTCAGCCCCAAAGCCTTAATTCCGGCAGCAATGGCTTTCACCAGATTGGTAGGGGATACCTGAGCGGTAGTCACATTCAGATCGGCCAGATCTACCTGGAAAGGTTCAAATCCAACGGAATTGATACGAACCACATTGGTACCGTTTGCGGCAGCTACGGCAATGTTATCAAGGTTTACAGCACCTGCCAGCACACGTCCGTACTGATGGTCGGTGTGGTTACCGCCCACTTCGGTACGCCCGGGAGCGCTGAAGAGGGTTACCTCATCCGATCCATACGCTGCATTAAAGTCGTTCATCTGCTTGGCGTATCGATCGGCTTGTTTCTTCAATGTGGCAGCATCGGTTCCGTAAAGTTCTTTGAATAAGGGGTTATTTCCGTTGTTGATCTTTTCGATCAGTGCTGAAATTTTTGTCATGATGGCTTTTGTGTAAATGTTATTAATTAGTGTGTTTGTTATCAGGCTTTGTAATGTTTCTTAGGCAAATCGCGCAAGCGCTGGGCACTTTGCTCGGCAGTGATATCGCGTTGCGGATTGGCCAGCATTTCGTATCCTACCATAAATTTCTTTACCGTTGCGGAACGTAACAGCGGGGGGAAGAAGTGCATGTGAAGATGCCATTCCGGATGATCCTGACCATCGGTAGGTGCCTGATGGATACCTGCAGAATAGGGGAATGATACCTCAAACAGGTTATCGTACATTACCGTAAGTTGTTTATACATATCGGCAAAATCGGTACGTTCGGTATCGTTCAGTTGAAGCAGGTTTTGCCGGGCTTGCTTGGAAACTATCATGGCTTCGAAGGGCCAGGTTGCCCAAAAGGGTACCACTGCTACAAAAGAAGCGTTCTCGGCCAACACCCGCTCACCGCTTTTCAACTCTTCCTGAACGTAATCGAACAACAGGGTGCGTCCATGCTTCTGGTAGTAAGCCTTTTGCATTTTGTCTTCTTTAGCCGGTTCGCCAGGGAGGTTTTCCTGAGCCCATATTTGTCCGTGAGGGTGTGGGTTGCTGCATCCCATGATATCCCCCTTGTTTTCAAATATCTGAACGTGGTTGATGTAATCGAGCTTACCAATGGCTTCATATTCGTTACACCACAAATCCACCACTTTCCGAATGGCGCTTACTTCCATTTCGGGAATGGTCATGTCGTGGCGGGGCGAAAAGCAGATTACCTTACAGAAACCCCTTTCGCTTTGGGCAAGAAACAACTCTCCGTTTTTAAATTCACCTTTGGGAACCTCAGGCAATAACGAACTAAAATCGTTCTGGAAAACAAACGTTTCCTTGTAATCGGGGTTTTGATGTCCCCCGGCCCGTTCGTTGCCAGGACACAAATAACAAGTCGGGTCGTATTGCGGCCGCTGATCTCCACTCAATTTTTCCACCTTACCCTGCCAGGGTCTTTTGGTACGATGAGGCGACACCAAAATCCAGTCGCCTGTCAGGGGGTTGTATCGCCGATGCGAATGCTCTGTAAATTCAAACTGCTCCATATCATTAAAACTTTAATTATCAATAGGATTGAAAAACATAGGCCTGCCAAAAATAAACATTCACCGGAATAATACTCGTGCAGGCGTTGCATTTTTCCACATTTTTAGTGTTATAGTTTAATTATCCGTTCCATATTTTGTCCGGTACCCGCCTTTTTAAATTTAAAATAGTAGGCTCCCTTTTTCGACTCCGACATATCCTTACTGCTTAATTGACGAAGAATTCCCAGTCCCAGCACTTTTTTCCGAAAATTGCCCGGATCCAGCTCCCGCTGATAAATAGCCTCATACAACTTGCGGAGTTGTAAAAGGGTGAACCTGTCGGGGAGCAGTTCGCTGCCTACCAGCTGGTAACTTGCTTTTCGACGCAATTTATCCAGCGCCTTGTCCAGCATATCCTGATGGTCGAAGACCAACTCGGGCAGCTCCCGCAACGAAAACCAGTGTGCGCCATACTCCTCAACCAGCTTTTTGTCCTGCTGGCCAATGCGCATAAAGGCATAAAAGGCAACGCTGATAACCCGGTCGCCAGGGTCCCGGTCTATCTTTGAGAATACTTCCACCTGCTCCAGAAAGATATTTTCCAGACCGGTAATTTCGTGCAACACCCGCTGTGCGGCTTCCTCCACCGATTCGTCGTGGTTGACCCATCCACCGACCAACGACCACGCTCCGCGCCCCGGATTTAGCTTTCGCTGAAAAGCAACCACCTTAAGGTCGGCATCTTCGTAACCGAAAATAATACAATCCACAGCCACCAGCTGCCTGGCATGTTGATAGGTTTGTTCCAAGGCTATCGTATTGTTATGCAATTCACAAATATAAGAGTGTTTTTTACTTTTAAAAATTTATCGGCAGGAAAA
>QKEH01000112.1 GCA_003252385.1 Bacteroidota bacterium
ATGGGAGTGGCCCGATACGAATAGTTTTGGAGGATGGCTTACTATTTGCTGAACAATGCTACGGTCGTAATGACCCGGGTAACCGCCGATATGCTTTATGAGAACATCTACATTTTCGCAGGTAAAACGCTGCACTTCGGGGCAGCAGGAGCGAATGGGGTTTCCGTCGATGTTGCCATAAACCGCCCGAACGGGTTTGTAGTTCTCGAGTTGTTCCAGGGTTTGCATGGTGCCAATATCACCGGCATGCCATATTTCATCGCAGTTTTCAAAGTGATGCAGGATTCGGTCGTCGAGGTAGCCGTGGGTATCGGAAAGAAGGCCAATGGTAGTCATAGTGTACGGTATTTTAAAAGTTCAAAGATGGGGAAAAGATGCATTGGATAGGATTTTGCCGGGCAGCCTGCACAATAATTACAGTGTCATGCCCGGCGATGCTTGGGCGGTGGAGTTTTTAGGGCTGGAAATTAGCCTGTAAGGAGCCCGGAGCAATACCTCCTGGCACGTTTATGGAGGGGTGGCCTGATGCTGTCTGTTGCTGGGAGATACGTGACCTACGCAGAAACTTGTTAACTTTGTGCGTAACATACCCAAAGCAATTCAGCATGAACCTGTACTATGTTCCAGAGATAAACGCCGACAGGCTGATACTCCCCGATGAAGAAGCAAGACACTGTGTGCAGGTGCTGCGGTTAAAGGAGGGTGATTTGTTGTACCTAACCAATGGGACGGGTATACTGGCACAAGCTCAGATTGTTGGCACTTATAAGCGTGAAGTGGAAGTTCAGATTGTGGAGCGGCAACAAAAACCTCGCGACAGGTCGTACGCTCTTCACATGGTCATTGCGCCGACTAAAAATATTGATCGCTTCGAGTGGTTTCTCGAGAAGGTTACCGAAATAGGAGTGGACACCATCACCCCTGTTATTACCGAACATTCGGAACGGAAGGATATACGCCCGGATCGCTTGGAGAAGGTGCTGATTGCAGCGATGAAACAGTCGTTGAAATGGTATAAACCGGTTTTAAACCCGCTGTGCCGTTTGGATGATTTCCTGGCAGAGCCGTTGCATGTCCCAATGGCTATTGCATATTGTGGTACTGCCGAGCGGCAACTGCTAAAGTCGTATTACCAGGTTGGCAGCGATATAGTTTTGTTGATAGGCCCTGAGGGAGATTTCTCGCCGAACGAAGTGGAAAAGGCCAAGGCCTCCGGAGCTGCCGTGATTAGTTTGGGCGAAAGCCGCCTGCGTACCGAAACGGCCGGAGTGGTAGCCTGCCATACCATCCATTTACTCAACCAGTAACGGTAACCCATGAGTGCACCTAAGATTATTGGTATTTGTGGTGGAAGTGCAAGCGGAAAAACCACCTTGGCGGAATCATTGCAGAGGTATTTAGGCAAAGAGCAGTGTGCTATTATTGGCATGGATTCCTATTACAAGGATTGTTCGGGAATGGATGCGTCGCAAATGAGTTTCGATGAGCCAGCCAGCTTTGATCTGCCCTTATTGATTAAAGATTTACAACAACTGAAGATGGGGCAGGCGGTTACTGTTCCCTGTTACAATTACTGCACCCATTCACGCACAACCGACAGTCAACCGATGCTGCCTACTGCATTTATTTTGCTCGATGGGTTGTTTCTTTTTACACTTAATGCACTGAATGCCTTACTAGATTACCGGATTTATGTGGATACTCCGGCAGCAACCCGACTGGTGCGCCGCATCAACCGCGATGTTAAAGAACGGGGGCGAAGCGTGACTTCAGTGGTGGTTCAGTATTTGAATACCGTGGCACCCATGCACCGGGAGCATGTATTGCCCAACCGGGAACTTGCCGGGTGTGTGGTATCGGGCAGCGCACCTTTGGATCAGGCTCTTAGACATATTGCCCAATCGTTAGGGATAAAAATTGGGTAGTAGGGTGCTTCATGTCATAGGGTTGTCAGATGCAATAGCGAAATTTACCTAAAAATTATGGTACACCGAATACAGGCCAAAACCATTCTTTCCAGGTTAAAAGCCGCTCCCGACCCCTATTTTGGCATCACCTATTCCATGAACCTGTACCGGGGCTGCCAGCATGCCTGTATCTATTGCGATTCACGCAGTAAGGTGTATCAGTTGGGCGATTTGAGCGATATCCGGATTAAGGAGAATGCAATTGATCTATTGCATCAGGAGTTAAAAGTGAAACGCCGCAAAGGTACCATTGGCACCGGTTCCATGAACGACCCTTATATGCCGGTTGAAGCGGAAGAAATGCTTACCCGAGGGGCGTTGTCGGTGATACGTGATCATCGTTACCCGGTGCATGTAATGACCAAATCCGATTTGGTAACCCGCGATGTGGATCTGCTACAGGATCTGTCGCGCAACTATGCAGCGGTATCATTCACCATCACCACCCCATACGATACGGTATCACAGAAGATTGAACCCATGGCAGTCCCCTCCTCAAAACGTTTTGCCGCTATGGAGTTTCTGGCTCAAAAGGGATTGTATACCGGGGTAATACTAACTCCGGTTTTACCGTTCATTACCAACAAGCCCGAAGCCATTTCCGAATTGGTAAAGACAGCAGCAGGTTGCGGAGCTCAGTATGTTATTGGCTGGATGGGCATGACGCTTCGGGAGGGACAACGCGAATACTATTATGCACAGCTGGAAAAAAGTTTTCCGGGAATTCAAAAAATGTATCAGCAACGGTATGCCTTGGAGTATTCCTGCACGGTTCCTAATGCTGCTGAGTGCCGGGAGGCTTATTATTCAGGCTGTGCGCAAATAGGTTTGCCCACCAAAATGCACTTTTATCAGGAGAATGATCCTAAGCAATTGAGCCTTTTTGAAAATTTCTAATCCGGAAGTGTTTCCGAAAGCGGCCTGTTTGGCAGGATAAAAACGGGACATTTTAAGCGGGGAGTAAAATTGTATTGTATTTTTGAGAACAACATTCCATTTAGATACTGATGATTCGATTTAGCATTAAGCAGATTCTAAGCGCTAGTTAAGCGTTTCTATTATACCCGGTTGGTGAAATATCAGGCAAAAACAACCGGACGAGGATTACGGGTGAATGGGAGTTCTTATGTTTCGCAGGCTACCATCCTGGGTAATAATGTTCACTTCAATGGCATGCGGATACAGGGCAACGGTCCGGTTACCATTGGCGATAATTTTCATTCCGGCACAGAATGTATGCTGCTTACCGAAAGCCATAATTACGAGGGTGAAGCCATACCCTACGATGCCACTGTAAAGCGCTACCAAATCAATATCGAAGATAATGTATGGCTGGGCAACCGGGTTATTGTTACCGGCAGCGTTTGCATAGGCGAAGGAGCCATTATTCAGGCTGGCAGTGTGGTGGTGTCCGATATTCCCAAATACGGCATAGCAGGCGGGCATCCGGCCAAGGTATTTAAATATCGCGATGCACAACATTACGAGCAGCTCAAGTCGCAGGGCAAATTTCATTAGTATCGTTATACAGGTAGTATGTTTATGTGTCTGACCGGTTTCAGGGACTTAACGTATAAAAAAAATACTTACAGTGCCTTGTAGCCATCGGATTAATTGTATTTTTGCGGCAGTTATACCAGTATTGAATACATTATGAAAATATTAATCACCGGGACTGCAGGATTTATTGGCTTTCACCTGGCACGTAAGTTACTGGAACGGGGCGATACTGTAGTAGGACTTGATAGTATTAACGATTACTACTCTGTCGATTTGAAATACAGTCGCCTGGAGGAAACGGGCATCTCCCGCGAAAAAGTTTGCTATGGCAAAGTGGTTCGTTCCGACCGTTATTCAAACTACAGCTTTATTCAGCTCAACCTGGAAGACAAGGAGAACCTAGACCGGCTTTTTGCCGAAGAGCAATTCGATAAGGTGTGCAACCTGGCTGCCCAGGCCGGAGTGCGGTATAGTTTGGAAAATCCTCGCGCCTATATCGATAGCAACATCATAGGTTTCATCAATATTTTAGAAGCCTGTCGTCACAACCGGGTAAAACACCTGGCTTATGCCAGCAGCTCAAGCGTATACGGATTGAACGAGGCCATGCCTTTTTCAACGCATGATAACGTAGATCACCCAATCAGCTTATATGCCGCAAGCAAAAAATCGAACGAGTTGATGGCGCATACCTACAGCAAGCTGTTTGATATTCCCACCACCGGTTTACGATTTTTCACTGTATATGGTCCCTGGGGACGCCCCGATATGGCGCTTTTCTTGTTTACCAAGGCGATACAGGAGGGAAAACCCATCCAGGTATTTAACCAGGGCAATATGCGCCGCGACTTTACCTACGTGGCCGACATTGTGGAAGGCATCACCCGGGTTATAGATAACCCCCCGGCTCCCAATCCCTACTGGTCGGGCAAAGCCCCTGACCCGGCTAGCTCACCTGCACCCTATACGGTATATAATATTGGCAACAGTAACCCGGTTAATCTAATGGATTTTATCGAAGCCATTGAGAAAGCCCTGGGTAAAAAAGCCGAAAAAGAATTCCTGCCTCTTCAGGCTGGCGATGTTCCTGCTACTTGGGCCGATACATCGGATTTGGAGAATAATCTGGGGTACAAACCCAATACTTCGGTTCAGGAGGGGATTGGGGAGTTTATTAGGTGGTATACGGGGTATTATAAGTACTAGGTAGATAGACAGAAAAGCTTCGTGGTGTATACATCATTGGATATACTCTCTCAATCAGGATTATTTCACATGAATTAAAGGAATAAAATGCAAGCAATAATATTAGCCGCAGGAATGGGTAAACGCCTGGCAGAACTTACTGAGGAGGTTACCAAGTGTATGGTTAAAGTGAATGGAACGCATTTGATCAACAGGGCATTAGATACCCTTACTACTTTCGATATTCAGCGAATAGTAATGGTGGTGGGATATAAAGGTGATAAACTTAGAGAACACCTTGGCGACACCTACAACAATATCCCTTTAGTGTATGTTGAGAATCCAATTTATGATAAAACCAATAATATCTATTCGCTCTATCTGACCCGTGATTTATTGGAAGAGGATGATACCTTGCTGCTGGAAAGCGACCTTATTTTCGATCGATCCATAATTGAAAAGGCCCTCGAAGGGGATAAAGATAATGTCGTGGTGTTAGATAAATACCAGTCGTGGATGGATGGCACTGTGGCGGAGTTAAATAAGCAGAACGACATTACTCATTTTATTTCTAAGAAAGATTTCGATTACTCGCATATTGATAAATACTATAAGACAGTTAATATTTACCGTTTTTCAAAAGAGTTTTCGCAAAACCATTATAGCCCGTTTCTCGAAGCTTACTGTAAATCGGTTGGGCATAACGAGTACTATGAGAATGTTTTGAAGGTACTGGCCTTTTTGGATGGGACAGTTCTTCATGCCCGTGTATTAGAGCCTAGCGATAAATGGTATGAGATTGATGATAAGCTCGATCTGCATAATGCCGAAACCCTTTTTGCCGACGACATTTCGAAATATCAGATGCGTTATGGTGGTTATTGGCGCTTTCCTTTTCTGAAAGACTTTTGCTATTTAGTAAATCCTTACTTTCCACCTTCAAAAATGGTTGATGAGTATAAAACTTACTTTGAGACCTTACTTCATGATTATCCTTCGACCGGTAGTGTACAGAATTTGCTGGCGGCAAAAATGTTTAATTGCAACCAGGAAAATATCCTGGTGGGGAATGGCGCGGCAGAGTTGATATCTAACCTTATGTCGAGCTTCTCGGATGAAACTATTGGGGTTATTTTACCCACGTTTCATGAGTATGTAGCCCGCACTCCGGAAGATAAAATACGCACCTTTACTCCTCAAAACCAGGATTACAATTATACCATTGACGATCTGAAAACTTTTAGTGCGGATATTGATAACCTCTTATTAATTAACCCGGACAACCCGAGTGGTAATTTTATAGCAAAAGATCAGGTAATTGAACTGTTGGATTATTTAAAAGCAAAGAAAAAACGCTTAATTCTCGACGAAAGCTTTGTTGATTTCTCAACGGAGAATGATGAGAATTCTTTGATACGACGAGAGTTGATTTCAAAATATCCCAACTTGATAATTGTTAAGAGCATCAGCAAGAGTTATGGTGTTCCAGGTATACGTTTGGGTGTTTTGGTTACTGCCGATGTAGCTATATTGAAAACGGTTTTCGATAAACTCCCTGTTTGGAATATTAATTCCTACGGTGAATTTTTCTTCCAAATTTTTGGTAAATACGAGGCTGATTACAAGCTGGCTACCAAAAAAATTGCCGCAGAGCGCGATCGCTTGTATGAACAGCTCTTAGGTATTCCATTCTTACGTCCTATTCCAACACAGGCCAACTATATTCTGTGCGAGGTGAGTGGTATGACGGCCACCGGCTTAACCCGCACCATAATGAAAAAGAGCAATATATTGCTCAAAGACTGCACGGGAAAAACAGCTTTCGACAATAAAGAATTTATTCGTATTGCCGTGCGCGACAGAAATGATAATGAATACTTAATTGATGCACTTACGCAGTTGGTATGAGGATTTGCATTATTGGAGGAGGAAACTTAGCCCATTCATTAGTGGCCACCTTGGGGCACAATGGAAACGAAGTCACAGTTCTTACATCGCGTTTTAATGAGTGGAGTGATTCGATAACAGATATTACAACCAATCCCAATATCACGGGTAAAGCTATCGCTTGCAACAGCTATGAAGCATGTATCCCGAAAGCAGAACTAATTCTAATTACCGTTCCTGCCTTTCTGAAGGCTGAGGTGTTACTGAACATTAAGCCCTATTTTAACCCAAACTCATGGATAGGCGCTTTCCCCGGAGGGCCAAGTTTTGATTTACTTGCAAAACAAATTCTTGGTGAAAATACCCGGTATTTTGCCAGTCAGCGAGTGCCCTATATATGCCGGGTTGAAGAATATGGGAAAACCGTGAATAGTTTCCCGAAAGATGCTATGCACCTGGCTATTTCCTGTCAGCATGATGTTAAGGAGTTAGTATCATTTTTAAAAGATCAGCTTTCCATGGAAATTAGTTCTCTGGATAGCTTTTTACAAATCTCTATTTCTAATTCAAACCCTATCTTGCATCCTTCGCGCTTGTATTCGCTTTTTCACAATTACAAGGAGGGAACCATTTATCCAAAGGAGTATTTATTTTACGAAGAGTGGGATGATTATGCTTCGGAGCTTTTAATTAGTATGGATAATGAATTACAACACATTGTTAGACAAATAAATATTAGTACATTACAGATCAACACCATAACAAAACATTATGGAGTAGTTGATGTGCCCAGCATGACCCGTAAGATTACTAGTATTGAATCGTTTAAAAATATTTACACACCCATGGTTGAAGTGGATGGTGGTTACCTTCCCGATTTTAACAGCCGCTATTTTACCGAGGACTTTTGCTTTGGTTTACTCGTTCTAAAAGACTACGCTCAATTGTTTGAGGTAGCTACTCCAACAATGGATAAGGTTATTGAATGGGGGCTGCGAAATAGTGCGGCAGCAGCAGCCACCAAACCTCCTTTGCTTGCTGAATTTGGGATACAAACCAGGGAAGATTTTTACGAGGAGTATATAATAAATGGTTAAAACTATACAATTACGTTTAACCAGCATTTAATTGTTGAAACAGAACCTCTATGGAACCTATTAAAATACGCGATGTACGCAAATTAACCCCATTGGCTAATTACCGCTTTAATAGCTTTACGGGGCATTTTATTTCCTCAGCTATATCGCCCATATTTACCGCTTGGTTTGTGAAGCGTGGTACGCGCCCCAATACCATTACTATATACATGATTTTGGCAGGTGTTCTTGGGGCTGTATTGTTTGCCTTTGACAACATGTGGTTGAAGATTGCCGGTTTTGCCCTTTTTCATTTCTGGTTTATTATGGATTGTTCAGATGGCGAAGTGGCACGCATAACCAAACAATTCTCTAAATACGGTAAGGAGATAGATTTTATGGCTCACCTCATCTGTCACCCACTTATGAACCTGGCTCTGTGGTGGAGTTTTATTCAATTGGGGACCTACAATACCTTGTTTCTATCAGCTTTCTTTATGGCATTTATTTCGGTGGAACTGGTGAATAGGAGTTTGGTTCTTTTTAATACGTATTTAGTAGACGAAGATGCTCCAAAGGCTTCAAGACCTTCTTTAGTGCTATATTTTTTACGACAAATAACTTCCTATCCGAATTTTATGCTGTTGTTTCCTGGCGTTTTTCTTATTGATTATTTTTACGGATATCATATTTCGGCCTATGTTTTAATGCTTTGGGGAAGCTTCTATATGTTACTGTCAGTCAGGATGGTAATTAAGCGATTGATCCACTTCAATATGTCATAAACCGCATTATTTAGGGAGAGAATATAGCTAATGAGAAGTTTAAAAGCCAATATAGGTCTGTCAATGGCCACGTTTTCGAGCCGGATGATATCCGGCAGTGTGGTATACATTGTTTTGGCACGGCTTCTTGATTTGGAAGGGTTTGGTTTATTGTCCTTTGGGGTAACCTTTGCAGGTCTTCTGGCAGTAATGGCCGAATTTGGCTATTCCTTAATGTCTCAACGCGATATTCCTCAGAACCGTTTTGACCTGAATCGGTACGTTTTTAATACGCTTCTACAAAAAGTGGTATTATCGGTTTTAGCCATCATAGGAGGCTTCATTTATCTCAATATGCTTTTTACTGGTCCTAACTTTAAAATTGGATTGATATTCATTGCAAATGCTATTGTTACCTCTAACAATATGTACCTATTCTCGGTGTTTAGGGCTAAAAATAAGTTCAAGGTCGAAACCGTATTCTCCTTGCTCTATGCTGTGGTTTTGGTTGTTGTGATAGTGGTGTTTTATGCCTTGGATTTATCGGTATACTTTATTGCCTATGGTTTGCTATTTGGGCGTTTCTTACAAATGGTTTTGCTTGTTTTTATTTATCTGCGGATTTTCTCC
Organism: Bacteroidota bacterium; assembly: GCA_003252385.1. Lineage (GTDB taxonomy): Bacteria > Bacteroidota > Bacteroidia > Bacteroidales > UBA10428 > UBA10428. Next base: position 9,010 of record QKEH01000112.1, read on the forward strand.
ATTAGTTTCGAGATTGATAAAACTATACAGCGCTATTTACTGAAACATTCCTTCTCTTTTGGAGCCCACTACATTATTGGGGTATTCTATTTTACTATCGATAATCAGTTAATTGCACTGTATGCCGGGAACGATGCGCTTGCTATTTATCAGGCATTTTTTAAAGTTGTGCTAATCCTTCTTTCCGTCAACGATTTGCTTAATAATGTACTTATACCTTACCTTTCGGCACGTTTTAAGCTCAATGATAAAACCTTTGTAAAGACGGCTACTTTACTTAATAAAGTAATTATGGTATTAGGCTTGGCCATGTTTGTTTTTATAAATCTCTTTGCCGAACCAATAATTCTCTTTTTGTATTCAGAGAAGTATATAGCTGCCATGGCTATTGTATTACCACTCAGCTTTGTCCTTTTATTTCGGATATTTACTTCGATGTATTCTGTATTGTTGACCATTTCCGATCATCAGAATGATCGGGTGATAATTGTATTTGCCTCACTGGTTGTAAATGTGACTTTAAATTACCTGGTAATTCCTACCTATGGTTTTGTAGGTGCTGCTTTTGTTAGTTTGATTACGCATCTCATACTTGCAGGACTATACTTTCTTTTTGGTTATAAATATCTCAAATCATTCCTTGTTAGCCGAAACATAGTGGTTATTTCAGTGATTACTGTGGTACTGATACTGGCATTATACTTTTTTGAATTGAAATGGAACTTATGGCAAGCTATTGTAGCAATGCTTCTATGGATGCTTTCGCTAGTATTCATTTTTACCAAAAAGCAAAGACAGGAAGTTACACAGCTCCTGTCGGACGGATTTGCTTAATATTATGATGCAACTGGATAACATACTGGGTATAGTGGTTCTGTATAATTGTAGGTTGGAGGATTCAAAGACCTTGAGTTCGCTGCGTAATGCTTGCCACACCTTGCAAGAACCATTGGATGTTATTGTGTACGATAATGGAACTTTTAATCAAAGTAATCAGGTAGATAGAGATGTACAAAACATAAAGCTTACCTATATTCATAATCCACAAAACCCTGGAATAGCTACTGCTTACAACAAAGCACTTCGAATAGCAATAGAACAATCGAAAGATTGGTTGTTGCTAATGGATCAGGATACAGAATTTAATCAGGAATTTATCACTGCTCTGCAGTCAGGAAGTTGGAAGCGGGAAGATGTAGTTTGTGCGGTTCCTCGTATAATTTCTACCCATGATGGGAACCAGATATCACCTTCAGAAATGAAAAAAGGTGGAGTAGTGCGCCCTATCTCAGCCAAACAGAATCAGGTTTTTTCAAATAATGTTACCGCATTAAATTCGGGATGCCTGGTGTCAGTAGCTTTAATGAGGCAACTGGGTGGGTTTAATCTTGAGTATCCATTAGATATACTGGATCATTGGTTGTTTCGGCAAATTGCTAATGGGAAGAAAAAGGTGTTTTTTCTTGATGCACAAATCTTACATGGACTATCCGTAACCTCTTTCGAAGAAGATGTGTCAGTTGCCAGGTATAAGAGTATATTACAAAGCGAACGATTATTTTTAAGAACCAGCCCTGTTGATTATATCATTTACAAATGCCGACTAATATTTAGGCTAACAAAGCAGTTACGCTATAGAAATAAGCAATACTGGTTACAAACTTTGAATTATTTGCTTAAATGGTAGAATATATATATTTGCGATGTATATGCACAGTAATTAAATGATGATCCGTATACGATGAGGCTAATACAGAAATATTTGTTCTTTCTATTACTGGTAATATGCGTGTACGATGGCTCCGATTTGCTATTAGGCCTCAAAACGCCCATTTTCCTGGGCATAGTGTTCGTATTTGGAGTTTCAATTAATTTGGAACGCTCCTATAAGATTCCTCTGAATCTGGGACTGTATTTTCTGGTTTTTTCTGTTCTGTTGCCTACTGTTTCAATAATCATAAGTCGTAGTGGAGGTGAACCTTCAGATGGAATGCAGTACCTTAAGGGGTATCTCTTTTTATTTGTCGTATTTATAATGTACCACTACCAACTATCCATACTCCTTTTATTGGTTCGTTTACTCACTCTTTTAGCTGTTGTGATTCTAGTATTTTATGTTATTTCACTACTTCCATCTTTTGAAAGTTTTGAAGATACGCTGTATGTGTTTGGTAATGAGTATAAAATATTTACCATTCATTCTCGCACCTATGGAGCTTTTGAAGTGCCGAGTATTTATTTTCATACATCACCATTATTAATTGTACCTCTAGGCTATTACTTTAATAAATTCCTTGAACGTCCTAAACTGGATAACCTGTTGCTTGGTGCTTTAATTCTTATTGCTTTGATCCTATCTGGAACCAGAAATAATATGTTCATGGGTTTACTTGTTCCTGTAGTTATCTATTTACTCAAGGGAAACCGTCGGAATGTATTGGTGGTTATCATTCTGATATCTTTATGTATACTAATATTCTTATTTAGTTATGGGCACATCTTATTAGGCTTTTTTTCTGCAACGGAGCCATCAAATGCTATAAAACTGGCCTATTTAACCGATTATGCTGAGCGTTTTACTAATATATCTACCTGGTTATGGGGTGAGGGTTTAGGATCCTTCTTCTATTCTACCCCGCATGCTGAGATGGTATCGGTTACCGAACTCACTTACTTTGAATTGTTTCGTCGCTATGGTCTTATCATGGGCTTTATCTACTTTCTTTTAATGCTATATCCTTGTCTAAGAATAACCAGTCGTTCAGAATATGCATGGCTGTACCTGGTGTATGTGTGCTTTTTAGTCATGGTGTTTTTTAATCCTTTTTACTATTCCTCTACAGGTATTCTATTTTTGAGTGAAGTATTGTATCGTCGGGCAGAAGAAACAAAACAGCTATGATATCAGTTTGTATTCCCACATATAATGGAGCCAAATATATTGAAAAACAATTGTGCTCTATACTGAAACAACTTTTGCCGGAAGATGAAGTAATTATATCGGATGATAGTTCTACAGATGATACGGTTGATCGGATAAGGGCATATAATGATACGCGAATACGAATTTATGAGAAGTGCAGCTTTAGTAGCCCAATATTCAACCTGGAAAACGCTTTAAAGCAAGCCCGGGGCGATTATTTTTTTCTGGCCGATCAGGATGATATCTGGAGTGAAGATAAGGTAGAGCGGATGTTAAAGTGCTTACAACACTACGACTTGGTAGTAAGCGATAGCTGTATTATTGACGATAACGAACAGGTAATTGAACCCTCGTTTTTTGACATTGTAAATGCGCGCAAAGGTTTTGTTCATAATCTGATAAAAAATGGTTACCTGGGGTGTGCTATGGCATTTAATCGTAAAATCCGTGATTACGTTTTGCCTTTTCCAAAAACTATTGCTATGCATGATATCTGGATTGGGCTGAATAGTGAAATAATTGGGCGTCCGTTTTTTCTGAACGAGAAGCTACATAATTACCGACGCCATGGAGGAAATGCCAGTAGTGCTTCCGAGAAAAGTTCGTATCCGCATTATTATCGTATCTGGTATCGGTTGGTTTTTTTATTCGAAATAGTTAAACGTTTTATTAGCCGAAGCGTATTGCGGTAACTGTTTAATCCCATTAAACCCGGGCGGGTTTATTCCTGAATCCCGCTATCATAGATAGTTACTGTACTATAGCGAAAAACACTCATGCAAAACCATCCGAGTTTATTCGCTATACGTACTCCAAAATATACCCGTTTCTCATAAGGGTACGATAAACAATTGAATTCGCGGAAGTAACGTTGTACTCTAACCGGATTACCTTCAATACTTTCTGATATTAGAATTCTTCCGCTTGTCATTAAATCAATTGTTCCTGATTTAAATATATTCTCCTGTCGGATAATGAAATCGCGATCCAGTGGACTGGCTTTAAAGCTTACTTCGATTTGCTCAAACTGGTTGTCGGAATGAATGCATGTATAGATTAAGTTTTCGTACAAAGTATCATTGTATGAATAGGATTCGTTACTTATATAAATAGAGTCGTTGGTGTTGGAGCCTAGAAGTTCAACATCTTCAGCCAAGCAGTTGAGTGTCAGGCGAGGAATGCCACAGTTATATTCCTCATCATCGCATTCAATAGCAATGTCATCTCTTCCATCATTATTAATATCTATAGAGCAATTTGCGTTTGAGTTTCGCGCAATAGTAAATACGGTATCGTACACATTAATAAGCATTCCTTTTGGTTCGCTGATTTTTATTTCGGTAGGTAGTTGTTGTGATACCTCCGGTTTTTCTTCCTTTTTATTACACGATATACCTAGTACCAGGAGTATTAGTAATAGCAAACTGCTTTTCATGATAAACTAGGGTTGATTAATTCATATTAATTCTACTGCTGTATAGCACTCTCATACACGGTTACAATACAACCGTTGTAAATGCTCATGCGTAGCCAACCCAGTTTATCCTTAATGCGGAATGCCAGGTACATTACTTCATCTATTGGAAAATTATAACAGTTATTATTATATTCATCAGTTGCATAGTGGACACCTTCATCGGGTGGAGCAGGATGATATAAGCTGGACTTGGTAAGGACTATGGTGTCCGATTCAAAAGTGGCTTCAGAATCAATTAATTCATCGTAAACGAAATACCTGGCTCTAAAGGATGCATTTATCTCGATAATTGAATCGGAATTATGAGTTTGGAAACAATTGTAATAGTTGGTGATATACAAATTGGTGTCGTTGTAATATGAGTTTGTATAGGTGTAGATTGTATCCATTGCCTGGTAACCTAATATTTCAACTTCACGATTCAGACAGTATATGGAAATATCTGCCACCCAGTCTGTGGTGTAGTAGACCGGCATAATGCCACTGATTTTAAGATCATCTACATGGTCATTGTTAAGGTCAAGGGTAAAACCTTCCAGGTATTTATCGCAGGCTCTGGCAACTGAGTCGTAGGTGATAAGCAGCATGTTCTCAGTAGTGCCTGTTTTTAATAGTTGTTCATCAGAATTTTGAGGGGGAGTTTCTTCTTTATTACAGCTGACAAGGCATATAATAATTAGGGGAAGTAGTTGAAATAGGCCTTTTGACATAATCATGAGAATATTCGGTTTTAATGTAATCTTTTGGAAGGAACGAAACAATATCTTAACATGTTGTGTAAATATAAATCTCTTCAAATATTAATTTTTATAGTTTTGTCGAGAAAAGTTACAGGGGATATTGATCTCACTGAAATATGTTACCTTGTGAATGAAAAAATAACAATTTTATTATGAGACATTTAATCTATTTAGGTGTAATTATGGTATTTCTTTTTTCCTGTAAAAAGGAAAAGAATGATACCGGTTTGTTTTCTGTTTCCGGTAACGTATTAGTTGCCGATTTATCTATTGAAGGAGCGGTTGTTACTGTCGATAATAGCTTAAACTGGGAAACTACTACTGATAGAAACGGCAATTATTCAATAAATGGCATTACGCCTGGTACGCATACCTTGACAATTAAATACACAACAAACAGTAATTTGAAAATTGCTTCTAATAATGATCATGGTTATGTAGAGATTAGTAGAGATATTTCTGTATTTGAAGATTTAGTGATAGAAAATATAAAATTACCTAAACCCATTAAAGTTTTTCCAATATCGGATAGTACGGAAAGTAGCATGACCATTGTTTGGTCCTCTACCGATGCTTCGGATTTTCGAGAGTATAAGGTTTTTAGACATAACTCCTCAGGATTGGATGAATCAACTGGAGAGTTGGTTCACGTATCTACCTCAAAAAACGATACTGTATTTGTTGACCATGGGCTCTCTCCTTTATCGATCTATTATTACAGGGTTTATTTAATGAATGAGTATGGAAAGTTAGGCGGTAGTAATATCGTGTCTTCTCATACTTTAGAAAAAAATTACATAGTAAATGGCGATTTTGAGGAAGGTGATGATATTTTTGAATACTGGCCGAATATGGCTGGCGGTGGTTACTTCGGAACATTTGGAGTTATATCCTTTTGTGATTCTGTAAAAAAGAATGGTAATCGTTCTTTATACCTGTATGCCGACCAGGAGATTGACACGTATGGGCAACTATTAACCCGAGCTCAAATACTGATTGGTATGACTTTGGATTTTGATAGTAAAAAAAGCTATAAATTATCCTATTGGATTAAAAATTCCGGATCGGTAAGTCAAGATACAGAGTGGGACCACTCAGGCTATAAGGATTATGTTTCCGGACTGATAGGAGATATTTGCAGTCCTGGTTTAATAGGTATTACAACTACTGATACAGACTGGACTTATGTTGAAGAAATTATTCCGGAATCATATTGCGGAATTATGGGGATTTATATAAAAACATATAGCAAACACACCTGGGTTGATGATTTAAAATTGATCGATGTTCCCGTTAAGTGAGTTTAGATGGCAATTTGATAGGATTTGGGATCCGAATGCCATACCTGATATATGCGTTGTACTTGCCCTTTTGAGCAAAGGACATAAAAGGAGTCTTACGTCATGTGCGGGGGATATAAAGTTACATTGAAGAATTACATTTATAATAATTCGAAACGATTCGTAAAAAATCTAGGGGTTCCTTTTTTGTATTATGGATAACATTTAATGAGAGATGAAAACGATTAATAAAATCACCATAATCACCGCCACCTACAACAGTTCCCGCACCATAGCCGATTGCATTCAATCGGTACAGGAGCAGGACTACCCGCATATTGAACATATTATAATCGATGGGGCGTCTACAGATAATACCCTTGAGATTATAAAATCAATGCCTAACCGGGTGGCTAAAATAGTTTCTGAACCCGATAAGGGTATTTACGATGCGATGAATAAGGGGGTGGCTTTGGCAAGTGGCGATATTGTTGGCCTGCTAAACTCCGATGATTTCTATGTAAATAAACAAGCAATAAGCCGGGTAATGGAATTATACAATCAGCAAGATGTGGATTGTGTTTTTGGAGACCTTAATTACGTAAATCAGTTACATCCGGAACGTATCGTTCGGAAATGGCATACCGGAGCATTTAAGTCCGGAGCCTTTCGTATGGGCTGGCATCCGGCTCATCCTTCCTTTTTTGTTCGTAACACGGTGTATCAACAATTTGGAGTTTTTACGGACCAGTTAAAGCTTGCCGCCGATTTTGAAATTATGTTGCGTTTTCTGGAGAAAAATAAAATAAGTAATTATTATACTGAAGAACCATTGGTTAATATGCGGCTTGGAGGTGCAACCAGTGGCTCGTTCAGCAATATTATTAAACAAAATATTGAGTGTTACCGGGCTTTTAAAATGAATGGAATTAAGGTATCGGTGTTGTACCCGTTATTTCGTATTCTTCCTAAATTATTGCAATTTTTCCGATGAAAGATAAAGTTATTATTATTGGCGGCGATAGCTATCTAGCCAGGCAGTTTATTGCTGCGAATCAGGATAAATTTTGGTTTACTGTTTTTTCCAGGAAAGCAACTGGCTTTAGGGATGAAACGGTACTTGATGATTTTTTTCAGATACAATTGCCGCAGTGCAAAGGTGCAGTTGTAATTAATTTTGCTGCCATAGTCCATAATTCAAAAGCAGCACCGGAGCTGTATCAAAAGATTAATTATGAGTTGCCTCTTTTTCTGGCTCAAAAGTCTACTGAGGCGGGTGTTTATCTTTTTATTCAGATTAGCACTATTGCGGTGTACGGTAGCTCAGCAATAATTAACATAGACACTCCTAAGAAGCCTGAAAATCCTTATGGAGAGTCGAAGTTGCAGGCAGAAAAAGCCCTGGTTCAACTGGAAACGGAGACTTTTAGGGTGTGTATTGTGAGGCCATCGATGATTTATGGCGCCGGAGCACCCGGAAATATGCTTCGACTGATTCGTCTGGTTCAAACCGGTTTGCCTTTACCATTAAGAAATGCAATAGCTCAGAGAAATTTTCTGTATATTAACAATTTGGTTTTTTATCTCAGCTATTTAGTTACCAATAAATTGTCGGGCGAATTTATTCTGGCCGATAATAAAGGTGTTTCAACGGCTGATTTAATTGGATATATAGCAGCTTCACTTGAACGGAAACCCCGAATGTTTTCATTCCCATTTGCTGGACTAATGAAAAAAGTAGCTCCCTCATTACATAATAAGCTTTTTGGGCAGCTCCGCGTAAGCTGTAATATGCCGGTACAACATCCGGCAGAAAACTCTGTTCAGGTTGGCATAAATGATATGGTATACTATCTTCGTTCGCAGAATACATTATAATACATTATCGTTTTGAGTAGTAATTTCTATCAAATTGTTCTAGTAGCAGTTTTAGTATTGGCAACTGTTTTCGTAACATGGTTGGTTCGGTTTTGGGCCATAAAAAAATCCATAATCGATATCCCTAACGAGCGCAGTTCGCATACCGTGCCCACTCCCCGGGGTGGAGGATTGGCCATTGTTGTGGTATGGTATACCTTTTTAACTTTTGCTTTTTTTGCAGGACATATGCCCACACAACTATACCTGGCACTGATGAGCAGTATTGTGTTAGCAGGGGTTAGTTTTATCGATGATATCAGGAATTTAAGCCCCCGTATTCGTTTGGCATCGCAACTGGTGTCGGCCGTGTTGGCTCTTTACTTTTTAGGCGGGTTACAAAGTATCGATCTGGGTTTTACCATCTTAAAACTTCCAGTGTGGACCAATATACTGGTTGTAGTGGCTATTCTTTGGGCGATAAATCTGTTTAACTTCCTCGATGGTATCGATGGGTATTTGGGCATGGAAGGGGTATTTGTATTCGTAACGTTGTTTTTATTTACACATGATTTTAACACCCTGGCATTTGCTGCGGTTATAGCAGGTTTTTTGGTGTGGAACTGGCCCAAGGCAAAAATATTCTGTGGCGATATTGGGAGTACCGTAATTGGTTTTACTATTATGGTTTTCGGGGTTAATTTTCAAAATACCGGGCAGTTGTCTGTTCTGGTTCCTCTTATCCTGTCGGGGCTGTTTTGGGTCGATGCCAGCCTTACCCTTTGGCGTCGTTTCCGCAATAAGGAACAGCTCAGCATTGCTCATCGTAAACACGCTTATCAGAGGTTTACTCAGGCAGGTTTTTCACATCGGAAGGTAGTATTGCTTGGAGTACTTGTGAATGGTTTCTTGCTGCTTATTTCAATAGGAGGGGTGCATTGGGAATTTGCCTTATTGCCGGGCTATCTGCTACATATTGGTATTGTGTTTTTGTTCGTTCGGCAAGCCGATAAAAAGAAAGCTTTTGAATAAAATCAATTTTTTGTGAGGCACATAAAATACTCTATCTTAGCAGCCATTATCACCATATTCAAACCATTCATGACTTTCTTCAACCGGATTATTAGTGAGTTCAATGTCGATACCGGTCGTAATACCATCACGGTATATGCTCTGGGGCTACTGGCTTTTGGGTTGCCGTTTCCAATATATCTCCTTCCATATTTGATCGCTTTGGTAGTGGTGAGTGTATTCCTTCAAACCAACATACTAATCAAAGTTTCAGGAACACTTCGCAATTGGTATTTCTGGTTGTTGGCCGGATTCTATCTGATTCATTTATTGGGTATGTTGTATACATCACACCTCCATGAAGGTTGGTTTTTATTACAGGTGAAACTATCACTTATACTAATACCATTGGTGGTGTTCATTGCCCGCAGTGCTGTGGTAACCCACTATCATTTTATACTTCGGTGTTTTATGGCCGGCAACATTCTTTCTGCATTAATTTGTATTCTGTATGCTGTATACCGTTATCTGTTTATCGATATTCAGGAGGTCCCGATAAACCAAATGATAACAGGAAATGGAATGGGCAATATAGCCACGGAATCGGTGAATATATTTACCTACAACCAACTTTCGTTTTTAATCCATGTTAACTATTATGCACTATTCGTATTGTTCGTGTTGTACCTTATTTATCAAGATATACTGAAGCAAGTTAGCAGAATGGGGAGACCAAAATGGCATCAGTTAGTAACCGGAGGCTTATTGCTGATATTTTTCTTTCTTTTACAATCCCGTTCGGCGGTCATTGCCGCACTCATATTAATGTTATATGAATCGGTGCGTCATTTACGACGACCTGGTTTTCGGCTTATAAAAATTGGGTTGCTTGTAGTTGGAGTAGCTGTTGTGATTGGGGCGGCACTTGCCGGACGAATGCGTGTTCTTCATGGTGAGGGAGATGGATTTCCGAGTTATTCAGAGCTTAAGGATCGTGAAATCCGTCTGATCCTTTGGGAAAGAGCATGGCCTGTTGTCAAGAAACATCCTATTTTGGGTGTAGGAACTGGTGATGATCAGGAAGAATTTAAAAAAACCTTTGATGCCGAATTACTTGAAAAATCATCGGGACATTTTTATAATGTGCATAACGAATACATACAAACCGCTGTACGTTTGGGAATCCCATCTTCATTGCTGTTAGTATTTATTCTTATGGTTCCACTACGAATGAAGGAGGCCTATCTCCGCTATCGATTCGTGTCGGCATTTATTTTGATTACTGGAATTGCGTTTGTTTTTGAATCCATGCTCAACCGAATTCAGGGGGTGGTATTTTTTTCGCTGTTTTACAGTTTGTTTAGCTTGTTACTTGATTCGAAACAAAATGCTGGATCTGATTCTTAAAAGTAAATATCAGAACCATGCCATAACCGACAATGAGCGACCAGCTTGCATATCGGATCAGGTAGCGATACAGTGGATTATCTGGAACTACTTGGTTATTAAAGTCATTAATAACGGTGAATGAACTTTTAGTGAGTAAAAGCTCCCTTTGTAATTTATGTTTCTTTTCAAGTAGTTCAAACTTATTCTCGTAATACATGGTTGGCTCTTTCTCTGCAAGGATCATCATTTGGCTTGGTTGGTTAAGTTTCCCCTTTGTTGTAGAGTTCTGAAAATAATCTGTATTCTGCAGACTGTCCAATTTCTGAATTTCGTAGATGGTTTGATTGATAAGTTCATTAAGTTCATTAATCCGTATAGAGTTCAATGCGATAAGGTATGGATTTTTAGTCATATATTGTATTAAACCTTCCTGAACTTTCTGAAACACATTATTGTAGTATACTTTAACTTCAACATTTATTCTATTAATAAGCCGTCTTTGGGTTGTATCGGTAAGATCCACTCTATTATAGTAATCGACATAATCCCCTATGTCATCCATATTTACATCCACGATATAGTAGGCTTGAATGTCTTTAATTTTTCTGGCAATGGAGTCAGGCATGTTTAGTTCTTTAGCCAATGATTGTCTATTGTTATCCAGGCACAGTTCATGAAGGTTATTTATGTATCCAATCATGTCGGAGCTGCTGATGCCATTGGTGATGGCTTCCATGTTTGAGCTATAATAGGGTCTGATAAAGTAGGAAATAGTAAAGCCTAGTGCTAGTCCACCAATTAGGAAAAGAGCAAGAAAGTGTGCTTTTTGGATACCGAAAAGAAAGAGGAATGCCACAATTTTTATAATGCTCAAGAATATTTTTTTTAGACTTCGCCCAATGGCGGAGAATAAATCAATAAGGTCAATTTCTCGGTTATTTAATGCTGGTGTTTGTTCCATACCTATTCATAAGTTTTAATGGTCGAAAGTACATAACAATACTGGAATAAACAATTTACTTTTTCGAGCTGAATTCGCGTGAATTCACACTTGAGGCATATCGTTAATGAATAAACTTTTCATATGCTGGATTATCCTGTTGCATGCGTTTCCATCGCCGTATGGATTGTGTGCTTTTGACATGCTTTTATACATAGAATCATCAGTTAGTAGACTGGCTAATTCGGCAGTAATGGTTTGTGTTGAGGTACCCACCAGTTTAACGGTTCCGGCAATCAAAGCTTCTGGTCTTTCCGTGGTATCTCTCATAACCAGAACTGGTTTTCCCAGTCCGGGTGCTTCTTCCTGAATGCCACCGCTATCAGTTAATACCAGATAGCTTTTACTCATTAGATAGATAAAAGGTAAATAGTCGAGAGGCTCAATCAGATGTATGTTTTTTGTTTCGGAAAGCAATTCATAAACGGGCTGCTGAACATTAGGATTTAGATGTACTGGGTAGATAATGTGAACACCAGGAAACATGAGAGCTGTATCTTTTAGTGCCTGACAAATATTAATAAACCCCTTGCCGAAATTTTCCCGGCGATGGCCGGTCACCAGAATAAATTTCTCAATGACAGAAAGCGAAGTGTTTTTCAAGCTTTGATCAATACCTTCTTTCAACTTATTCTGAAGTTCTTGATCTGAAGATATTTTATCTACTACTAATTGTAAAGCATCAATTACCGTATTTCCCGTAACTGCAATTTGTTGTTCCGAAATATTCTCACGTAACAGGTTTTCTTTAGCCAATTGAGTAGGTGCAAAATGGTATTGGGTGATACGCCCGGTTATTTGTCGGTTAATTTCCTCGGGCCATGGAGAATAAATGTTGTTGGTTCGTAATCCTGCTTCGATATGGGCAACAGGTATTTGTTGATAGTAGGCAGCTAATGCTGCCATACTTGAAGTGCTTGTGTCGCCGTGAACAAAGACTATGTCTGGTTTATATCCGGAAAGAATATCGCGCATTCCGAGCAACACCCGTGCACTGACATCATACAAATCTTGTCCTGCTTTCATAATATTTAAATCGTAGCAGGGTGTTATCTCAAAGAGCTTTAAAACCTGATCCAGCATTTCTCTGTGTTGACCGGTAACACAGACCCTGGTTTCGAAGAACTCAGAGTGTTTTTCGAAGTTTTTAACCAAAGGTGCCATTTTTATAGCTTCAGGCCTTGTGCCAAAAACAATTAGAATTTTTCTGGGCGACATGTATGGAGGGGTTAATTATTGAGAATCCCACAAAAATCAAGAATAATTTTGTCTGGTTGTGCCGTGGGCAAGCTTTTAAATTCATTATGAGCAACCAAGAAAGCAATAATATCAGCTCGTTGGTAAGCATCCTGATAGTTAGTTAATTTGTACAAGGCATGTTCTTTAATATTGGGTTCCACAATGAGGAACTCTGAATTATTGTCGGATTGTAATACGCGTTGTACTATGTATTTCGCCGGAGACTCTCTAAGGTCATCAATATTGGCTTTGAAGGATAATCCCATAAATGCCACTACTGGCTTTCGGCCATTTTTAAGCTCAAACTCCAGTTTCATATTCTGAATTTTTTCAGCACACCAGAAAGATTTGTAATTGTTCACTTCACGGGCATTTCCAATAATTTTTGATTCCATCGGATAGTCCGAAACAATAAACCAAGGGTCAACTGCGATGCAGTGCCCTCCCACTCCACAACCGGGTTGAAGAATATTGACACGAGGGTGTTTGTTGGCTAATCGAATGAGTTCCCACACATCAATTCCAGCTTTATCGCAAATAATAGAGAGTTCGTTGGCAAATGCAATTTGTACGTCACGCGAAGAGTTTTCAGTAAGCTTACACATTTCTGCAGTTCGTGAATTGGTAGCGTGTAGTTCTCCATGAACAAAATAGCTGTAAAACCTCATAGCTTTTCTAGTTGCTTTCTCATCAACGCCTCCAATTACTCGGTCATTATGTTTAAGTTCAAACATTACATTGCCAGGAAGTACCCTTTCCGGACAATAGGCTATAAATAGCTGGTCTTTGAGTTCGGGGCGTCTTTCATAGATAAAATCGCGTATGCGTTCAGTCGTGCCAACAGGGCTGGTTGACTCAATTATATATAAATCGCCGGGTTTAAGAAGCGAAATAATTGATTCAGTCGCTGCATAAATGAAGCTTATATCTGGTTCATGGTTCTCCTTGAATGGTGTAGGAACAACTATCAAATAGCAATCTGCTTCATAAGCTTTCGTGCTTGCTGTTAGGAAGCCACTTAGAACAGCGTCTTTAACTGCTATATCCAAATCAGGTTCAATAATATGTATCTTTCCCTGATTGATTGTTTCTACCACTTGCTCATTAATATCTACCCCGTTGACTTTAACCTTCTTTCCGGCTATTAGGGCGGCCGTAGGCAATCCAATATATCCTAGTCCGAGTATGGTAACTTTGTTTAGTTCTGTCATCTGTTTGAAATATCATTCATTTATTCCAGAATCAAATATAACGCCCTTCGGACGAAGAAAGAAATGAATAAAACAACAATTTTTTAAGAGGCTCTTAAGTAAAATTGAAAATTATATCGCCTCATCGAGCTTTTCGTACTCCGAATTCTTGCTCTTATAGGTTGGGACCATTTCTTTCATAAGCTTTACCATCTTCAGGATGTTTTGCTTTTGAAGCGGATCTTGGAAAGCGTCAATTTTTGATGAAACTTCGGAATAGGAGTATTTGTGGATATCGGCAATCTTGATTTTCGGATGATGCGTGGGTTTGTTGTTTTCCGATTCGAGAAGTAATTCCTCGAAGAGCTTTTCGCCCGGCCGTAGCCCGGTAAATTTGATCTTAATATCCTGGTCGACCTTCTTGCCGCTGAATTTGATCAGGTTTTTTGCCAGGTCAAGGATCTTAACAGCCTTGCCCATATCGAAGAGGAAGATCTCACCTCCCTTGCCCATTACACTGGCTTCCAGTACCAACTGGCAGGCTTCGGGGATGGTCATAAAGAACCGGGTGATCTCAGGATGGGTAACCGTTACCGGCCCACCTTCCTGTATTTGTTTGATAAAACGGGGCAATACTGAACCGTTGGAATAGAGTACATTCCCAAAACGGGTGGTAATGAAACTGGTTGTGCTACGATCATTCAACGACTGGGTGTACATTTCGGCCATGCGCGCGCTTGGTTGCCCCCATTATACCAGTTGGGTTTACAGCTTTGTCGGTGGAAATCATCACAAATTTTTTCACCTTATGCTTGTCGGCCAGGTCGGCCAGTATGCGAGAACCAATAACGTTGTTTTTTACCGCTTCCGAGGGGTTTTTTTCCATCATCGGAACGTGCTTGTAGGCGGCAGCATGATATACGATATCGGGCTGGGTGAGCTCAAATATTTTATCCAAGCGATCTTTATTGGTAATGTCGGCCAGTATGGTGTCGTAGTTTTTAAAGCCATAGCGTTCGAGTATTTCCAATTCAATATCGTACAGGGGCGATTCGGCCTGGTCGATAAGAATGACCCGCATGGGGTTATAGTTAACTACCTGACGGACAATTTCACTGCCAATAGAACCGGCAGCACCGGTGATGAGAATCGTTTTTCCCATCAGCGCTTTTTCAATATGCTCTTTGTTCAGGTTTATGGGCTTGCGGTTGAGCACATCTTCAACATTGAGCTCTTTAAGGTCGTTTGTGTTCATGTTGCCTTCTAGCCATGAGTCGGGGATGGTCAACATCTGAATGTCGTGCTGCATGCAGATGCCTGCGATGTATTCCTTCTCCTTTTCGGTAGTGTCGCGTTTGGCAAAAACTACATGGGTAATATCGTGACGTTCAATCAGGTAGTTTAGTTCCTTGATTTTGTAGATGGTGAGGCCCATAAGTTTGTTCTTCTTCCGGATAGGAGTTGAATCAAAAAAGGCAACTACCTTATACTTGCGCGATGGGTTTAATTCCAGCGATTCTTTGGCAAGCACCGCCAGTTCGCGTGTTCCAAAAATCAGAGTTTTTTTGCTGGTAAGCTCGTAATTGAATAAAAGCAGGTAAATGTATTTGGCGAAAATACGAATGTTCGAAAGAAAGTAGAGGCTTACGAAAAATTCGATCGCAATAACCGAAAACGGAACTGTTGGGTAGGCTTTGGTGAAGCGGCTGATAAAGCTCAACACGAGAACCGTTGCAGTTCCCAGGCTGATGGTAACCAAAATTCGACGGATATCGTGAAGGCTGGTATAGCGGATGATATGGGAATACACTTTGAAAACGGCAAAGAATACCGAACGCACCAAAAGAAAAATTATTTCGGAGAACAACAGCAACGACTTGTAATTCTCAGGTATCTGAAAGTTGAAACGAAACAGGAAAGCCAGATAGACGGCTCCGATAATAATTATTACATCGGCAATAAACACCAGCCATCGAGGCATTGTTTTTTCAACAAATGCTCGTTTAACCTTGGCCAGTGTTCGCAGTACAGTATACCGGTTCATGGTTATATAATGCTAATAAGTCTGTTTTGTTCGTGTAAGCCGTTGACTATAAAACCTTCGCATTCAATACGTATAGCCTGAAAGCAACTGCACAAAAGTAATAGTAATTTGCATAATTCCGCTTATAGATATGAACATTACAACGTTAGTGAGCTGGCATTGGTCAAAAATACACCGGGTTTAACAAAAAATAAGAAACCCCGGCTCATTACCGGGGTTTAACATTATTCATGGAATATGCGTTCTACCTGAGCGCAGCCTGTGCTGCTGCCAGTCGGGCAATGGGCACCCGGAAGGGAGAACAACTTACGTAGTTCATGCCGGCGCGTACGCAGAATTCAACCGATGAAGGTTCGCCACCGTGCTCGCCGCATATACCCACTTTGAGTTTCTGGCGGGAACTGCGGCCTTTTTCAATACCCATTTTGATCAACTGGCCAACGCCGTCCTGATCGAGTACCTGAAACGGATCGTTTTTCAGAATTCCTTTTTCAAGATAAACGGGCAGGAACTTGCCGGCATCGTCGCGGGAGTAACCAAACGTCATTTGGGTAAGGTCGTTGGTCCCGAAGGAGAAGAATTCGGCTACTTCGGCAATCTCATCGGCGGTGAGGGCAGCACGGGGAATTTCGATCATGGTGCCCAACATGTAGTCAATTTTAGTGCCTTTTTCAGCGAATACTTCTTCGGCCACACTGCGGACAATTTTTTCCTGCAGCTTCAATTCTTTTACCGTGCCAATCAACGGAATCATAATTTCCGGGTGCGTATCTACACCTTCTTTTTTCAGTTCCAGTGCTGCTTCGAGTATGGCGCGAGCCTGCATTTCGGTGATTTCCGGGTAGGTATTTCCCAGTCGGCAACCGCGGTGGCCCAGCATGGGGTTAAATTCGTGCAGGTCATCCACTTTTTTCTTGATCAGTTCCACAGAAACGCCCATTTCGTCGGCCATTTCCTTCTGATTGGCATCTTCGTGGGGTACAAATTCGTGCAGTGGCGGATCCAGCAGACGAACTGTAACGGGCAGCCCGGCCATGGCTTTAAATACATCTTTAAAATCCTGGCGTTGAATAGGGAGCAGTTTGGCCAGTGCTTTACGGCGTCCGGCTTCGTCATCGGCCAGAATCATTTCGCGCATACGGATCAAACGTTCGCCTTCGAAGAACATGTGCTCGGTGCGGCACAAACCAATTCCCTGAGCTCCAAAGCTACGGGCTACTTTACAATCGCGTTCGGTTTCGGCATTGGTGCGTACGTCGATTTTGCGGTATTTGTCGGCCAGTTCCATAATGGCGCCAAAGTCGCCACTCAGTTCGGGGTCGATGGTGGCCAGTTTGCCTTCGTATACTTCACCGGTAGATCCGTTGAGCGAAATCCAGTCACCTTCTTTAAAGGTTTTACCACTCGCTTTCAATGTACGGGATTTGCCGTCGATAGCACATTCGCCGGCTCCTGATACGCAGCATTTACCCATTCCACGGGCTACTACTGCGGCGTGAGAGGTCATGCCTCCGCGTGCGGTAAGAATTCCTTTTGCAATGTCCATCCCTTCCAAATCTTCGGGCGATGTTTCTACCCGAGCCAAAATGGTTACCGGGAATTTGCGGGCTTCGTCGGCATGGAACACCAATTGTCCGGTAGCTGCGCCGGGGGAGGCGGGTAAGCCTTTTGCCAGTACATTGGCACTTTTAATGGCTGCTTTATCGAATACTGGGTGGAGCAACTCATCGAGTTTTCGGGGATCCTGGCGAAGAATGGCTGTTTTTTCATCAATCATGCCTTCCTTTAACATGTCCATGGCAATTTTAACCATCGCCGCCGCAGTGCGTTTACCGTTGCGGGTTTGCAGCATCCACAGTTTACCATCCTGAATGGTGAATTCCAGATCCTGCATATCCTTGAAATATTTTTCGAGATTTTCCTGGGTGGCATCCAGCTCTTTATATGCTGCGGGCATGGCTTCTTCCAGCGAAGGGTATTTTGATGCACGAACTGCTTCAGAGACTCCGGCCAGTGCTGCCCATTTCAGGGAGCCTTCCTTGGTGATCTGTTGGGGGGTGCGAACACCGGCCACCACATCTTCGCCTTGTGCATCAATCAGGTATTCGCCATTGAAAACGTTTTCGCCGGTTGCGGCATCGCGGGTGAAGGCCACCCCGGTCCCTGAATTGGATCCCATATTACCAAATACCATGGCCTGTACGTTTACCGCAGTACCCCATTCTTCTGGGATTTGATTTATAGCACGATAATAGTTGGCGCGTGGGTTTTGCCAGCTGTCGAATACGGCACAAACGGCACCCCAAAGTTGCTCCCAGGGATCCACCGGGAAGTCGTGGCCGGTTACTTTTTTAACGGCGGCTTTAAACTTGGTTACCAGTTCCTTCAGGTCGGCAACATCCAGGTCGGTATCGTTTTCTACGCCCTTGGCTTGCTTTATTTCCTCCATGATTTCCTCGAAGGGGTCGATGTCTTCTTTCGATTCGGGTTTCATTCCCAATACCACGTCGCCGTACATTTGTACGAAACGGCGGTAGGAGTCCCATGCGAAACGGGGGTTGCCCGATTTTTTAGCTACGGCTTCTACGGCCTCATCGTTCATACCCAGGTTTAATACGGTATCCATCATACCTGGCATAGACACACGGGCACCGGAGCGAACCGACATCAGCAGGGGATTTTCTTTCGATCCAAACCCCATGTTCATAATGCTTTCTACCTTCTTCATGGCAGCTTGCACTTCGCTTTTCAAGAGTTCAATCACTTTCGCCTTGCCCAATTCATTATATTCGGTACAGGTATCGGTAGTAATGGTAAATCCCGGGGGTACAGGAACCCCAATCAGGTTCATCTCTGCAAGGTTAGCACCTTTCCCTCCTAAGAGGTTTTTCATATCGGCCTTGCCTTCGGCTTCTTTGTTGCCGAAACTATAAACACGTTTTACTGACATTGTAATTGATAAGTTTTAGTTAATATTATTAGGGAAAACATGTAGCGTTTTCGTTGGATGTACACAAAGGTATCATAAAAAATATATTATCCTAGGTCGGAAAGCCTTATTATCGGGCTGTTGAAAAGATTGAAGTAACTCTAAATAAATACTATACTGTGAAGGGCTGGCGGGTGGGTTAGCTTGCTTTATAGAGGCTGAAATATGGGGGTAATCCTTAGAAAAGGGGATCGTGATACGTTAAAACAGTATGGGTAAAAAGCATTAGAAAGTCAGGATGGATGAGGAGGTGTTTCCTAGGGTACTACGGTGTGTTTACCGTGAGCAGTAGAGTTATTCTGGACGATTGATTCTTTGTGTAAGGGAGATGGTATGGAGCCTCTGATAGGGGTAGAACAAAAAATCCCGCAGGAACATTGTGCTGCGGGATTTTTTACTGCGGGGTATTTGCGGTTTTGCTGCTTGGCTGATATGTGGTGAAGCGTTAGCTGAGCTTGTAATTCTCAGCAAAATCCTTGGCAATGTAGTTGTCGTAGCGCTGGCAAACATGGGTAGCAAATTCGATGGCAGTTGTGGCCAGTTCTTTCCACTGGTCGGCGGTCATATTCGGTATGTCCTTATGACCCAGGTTGTTTTTAATCAGAGAATAGACAATGCCGGCATTAAAATTGTCGCCGGCACCAATCGTACTTTTAGTATCAATCCGTTGTACCTCGTATTGGGCGGAAAAGGTGGGTGTGCGCAGGAATACTCCTTTGGTGGAGGAGGTGTACAGCATACAGGGTGGTTTGTCGCCAAAGTTTTTATAGGCTTCATCGGCATTGCGTGCCCCGTAAATGAAGGAAAAGTCTTCGTGCGAACCGCGTACAATGCTCGACAGGGCGATGTTTTCCTGAATCATCCCCTTTACAGAGGGGAGTTCGTGCAGATGTTGTTTGCGGAAGTTCGGGTCGTAAATGACAATGGCTTTTTTCTTTTTGGCTTCTTCAATAAACCGGATCAGCTTTTTTCGTACTTCGGGCGTTATGGCATAAAACGATCCAAACAAAACGATGTCGTCCTGCTGTAAACTTGGGAATTCAATATCCAAACGTTTTTGAGGGTAGATTTTATAAAAATCGTAGCTGGCGTCGTTGTATTCGTTGAGGAAGGCCAGTGCCAAGGCCGATTTTCCATCGTAATATCGGTAAACGTAATCGGTGGACACGTTGTTGGTTTTCAGGAAATTATCAATAAAATTCCCTACCTCGTCCAGTCCGTATTCGCCAATGAAACGAACGGGGATTCCCAAACGACCTAGGGTAACCGCGGCATTTAAACTCGCACCACCGGCTTTGGCGGTAAATGGTTGGTTTTCTTTTAACAAAATATCAAGTACGGTTTCACCGATGGTATACACATTACGCATTTTTTCTCTCCTTAAGCAGTTTTAATAATTCTTTAAATTCGTCGGTTCCTGCTTCGCGACACAATTCGAGGAGTATGGATTCAAAAGTGGTGATTACTGAACCTACATCGCGCATACGCCAAAGTGCCACCTTTTTATCGTTTGCCTGCGAGGAACCAATACAGTCTTCTACAATTACCGGATTAAAATTGTTATAAAGCAAATCGAGGGTAGTTTGTAAGACACATACATGGGCTTCCAGTCCGAGAATCACTACATTTCGTTTCCCAATACGGTTAAGCACCCGGATAAACGAGGGTTCGCGATAGCAGCTAAAAGTCATTTTTTCGATGTAGGAGTAGTTTCCTATAGCCTGACTCATTTCCGGAATGGTATTTCCCAGTCCTTTGGTGTTTTGCTGGGTGACTACCATGGGTATTTTTAGCACATTTAAACCTTTGATGAGCTGAATGGAGTTGGAAACAATGAGTTGGTGATTTTGAATACTGGGTACCAGTTTTTCCTGAAAGTCGATGACCAGTCCTATTGTATTTTCCCGGTTGAGTCGCATAGTTCGATTTAGGCTGTGTGAATAAACATTCGTTTGGGTATGGGTAGCGAAAAAAATCGCTATTTAAGATAGTTAATTTCGACGAGATCAACCCGTTAAATTGGGTTTTACTTTAAATAGCGCGATTTTTGCCCCAGGTAGCCACCGTGATGGCGTTTGGCATATTCTTCGGGAGAAAAACGGATGCGTTCCATCATGAGCACCACCAGGGTGTCGCCAATAACTGTCATGGCAGTGGTGGAGGTGGTGGGGGTAAGCCCCAGTGGACATACTTCTGAAGGGTTGCCGGTAGAAAGAACGGCATCGGCCAGTTCGCCCAACGGACTCTCGGCCTGACCGGTGAGCACAATTACCGGAAGTCCCGCATGGAGGTGGTGACTTAGCTGGAAGAGTTCCAGTATTTCGCGGGTTTTGCCCGAGTTGGATACCAGCAACAAGACGTCGTCGGGTTGAATAACACCCAAATCGCCATGTTGGGCATCGCTGGGGTGAAGAAATACGGACGGAGTTCCGGTTGAGCTGAAGGTGGTGGCTATGTTATTTGCAATTTGACCAGCTTTGCCCATGCCGCTGGCAATCAGCTTTCCTTTTTTTTGGTGTACCTGTTCGTAAATAAGCTCAATGGCTTTCTCGTAGGCATTGTTTTGTGGAATATTCAGAATGGCTTGCGCCTCGTGGTTTAGTATTTCCTGAATGCGTTGGTGTATAGTTGTCATGTAAAAACTGAAATAATTCGTTGTGGTGTTAGAATGAAGGTTAGTGGTTTAGTTAGGGTTGTCCTGCTCAAACAGGTAGGTGAATGAAAGGCTCAAAGATATATCCAATCTCCGGTTTTGAAAAATTTTTAATCTACAGACGTACCACAATTTTGACTATTTTAGCCCGAGGAATTGTGAGCGTTTGCTGGAATTCAAACTGTTTTACAGCTAAATATAGCGTTCTCTTAAAAGAGATTGTATTCCATAGTTTAAAAAAGGATGGTTTCATTTTTTAATCCGGAATGGATGAGGACAATAACTGGTTTTATAAGGTTTACCTGTAAGAGCTGTAAGTTGGGATATGCCTTGTGTTTAAATTTTCCGGCTGTTTTGAAGAATTGTAAGGGGGCACAATTACACAGTTTATTTTATTGTATACTGGCCGGGTTGGTGGTTTCGGGTTGTTCGTTTCAACATCAGGTTGATGCCGAAGATATAGTGCTGTCACCGGTATATCAATCGGGCATGGTATTGCATACCGGCAGAACTACCCTGATAAATGGGCAGGCCAAGCCGGGGGGGACTTTAAAGGTTTCCATTGGCGACTACTACGTATTTGCCACTGCCGACAGTAAAGGGTATTGGGAAGCGGTTTTTCCCGAAATAGCGACTTCTCAGCCGTTGAGGATACAAATTTTGGGTAAGAATTTTGAGCGGATTCTGGAGAGTGTTCGGCCGGGCAAATGGATTGCCGTGGTGGGCAATGGATGCGTAGATCCGTTGCTTGCCTTTGAACCCGATACGGATACCCTAGGGGCATGTGCCGATGATGTGTTTTATTTCGAAACCCAGCCCCGCTTTTCGGATCAATATACGGCTCCCTCTTGGCGCAAAACTGCCGACATAAAACTGAACCGTAAACAGTTCCAGATTATACAAAGGGTGCTTCAATGGGAAAAGAATACGGATGTGCCTATCGGAATAATTGATCTCAGCTGGCCGGGAGCCGCTTTGCCTGCCTGGTTCGAAGGGGTTTCTTCTCCGGTACTGACCGACTCACTGTTTCGAAACCAGGTGAGTTGTGTAACCGGATTGCGCGATACGGTGTGCTACTTGAAAGATGCCTTGCGCAATGGTGTTCGCCGCGGTGCTACGGGGCCATGGTTTGCCACAGATACCTGGTTGGCCACTCAGCTTCCGGTAAACCTGGGCGCTTTTACCCAGCAGCAACAGAAGCATATTGCGTATCTGCGTAAAACCATCAATCTTCCACAAAACCGGATTAGCACCCCATTAACCCTCGTTATGGGGCAGGTATTGGGCGAAGCTGAGTTTTACCTGAACGGCAGCTTGCTGCCGGCGGTTTGCTCCAATGGGCTGACCCGGGTTCAGATACCCGATTCGGTGACCAAGATTTGGAACAACAGCCTGGCTATTCGCCTGTTTTGCCCCGATACCCTGTCTGGTTTCTATGGTTCTTCTTTCGTGTGCTTCAATTCGGATTCTTCATTTTTTCAGGATATGAGTGCCGATTGGAGGTATACCTTCCAACTGGAAGATGAATTCCCTGAATTTGAACTGCAACTTACCGAAAGCGGTGTTTTAGTTCCTGATCTCATTTCACCTTACGAGAAACTGCCTCTGGAAGCCCTTATATGGTGGGACAGTTCCTTGCCGGAATCGGACAGTATGGGTTCGGTGGCAGCACTGCTGAGCCGTTTTGAGCGGGCGCAGCACCTAGAGCGTTAAAAGTTGTTCTTGGACGCCCGAGGATGATGTTGCAGCAGGGTTTTTCGAAGGAAACTTTGATCCAGGTGGGTGTAGATTTCAGTCGTCAGAATCGATTCGTGCCCCAGCATTTCCTGAACTGCGCGTAAATCGGCACCCCCTTCTACCAGGTGGGTGGCAAAGGAATGCCGGAAGGTGTGCGGGCTGATTTTTTTTTTCAGTCCGGCTGTATGGGCTAACTCCTTGACCAGGGTAAAAATCATCACCCGTGTCAGCCCCTTGCCCCTTCGGTTAATAAACAGGATGTTCTGTGCCGAAGGATGGATGGCGGCATGGTTGCGATAGTGCTGCCGGTAGTAGTTAATTTCCCGTTGGGCGATACGTCCCAATGGTACCAGTCGTTCCTTATTGCCCTTGCCTCGTACCCGAATGAACTCTTCTTTTTCGAAAAGGTCGGTTAGCCGTAGGTTGATCAGTTCAGAAACGCGCAGGCCACATCCGTATAGGGTTTCAATAATGGCTTTGTTGCGGTGGCCTTCCGGTTTGCTCAGGTCAATGGCTTGTACCAGACGGTCAATTTCCTCCAGGCTAAGTACTTCGGGCAGTTTCCGGCCCAGTTTGGGGGCTTCGAGCAACAAGGTGGGATTTTCGGGCAGTACCTCGCTGTATTCCAGAAAACGATAAAAGGCTTTTAATGAAGATACGTAACGCGCCTGGGTACGGGGAGCAATGCCCAGTTCGTGCAGCCAGGTCAGGTAATTACGCAACTGCGACAGTCCAACAGCTTCCAACGCCAGGTTGGGCGATACCAGGGCAAGGTAGTCGCTGAAACGGTGAAGGTCGCTCAGGTAGCCTTCGATGGTATTGGCCGACATGTTCTTCTCCAGCTGCAGGTAGTTCCTGTACTCAATCAGATGCCCGGTCAAAGAATTCATCTTTTTTTTACGTTTTTTTCATGCTGGTTTCCATGCGAAAGTATACATTTGCATTCTTTTTTAAAAAGGTTTTATTTTTATACATAACTATCAGAATTTCATAAGTTTAATTGAACGATGACTAAAAAAACAAAGATTGTAGCCACCGTATCGGATTTGCGATGTGACGTAGAATTTATCGAAAAATTATACAAGGCGGGAATGAATGTGGTGAGGTTAAATACGGCTCATCAATCCATGGAGGACACACTGCGGGTAATTGAAAACGTGCGGAAAGTTTCGGACAAGCTGGCCTTGATGATTGACACCAAAGGGCCCGAAATACGGACCAATAAATCGGAACATAAAGTGGAACTCAAATGTGGCGATACCATCCGGATTAAAGGGGATGCCTGTGCACAAACCACTCCGGATTGTATCTATGTTTCCCATGCTAATTTTGTGGCAGAGGTAAATGTGGGCGACCGCATTCTGGTGGACGACGGCGAAACGGAATTGTTGATCAGGGAAAAGGACGGCGACTCCCTAATCTGCGAAGCAACCAACAGCGGAATTATCAAACCACGTAAAAGTGTTAACGTGCCCAATGTTACTTTCTCGTTGCCGGCATTAACTGAAAAAGACCGGGAGTACGTTAGATTCTCTATGGAGCACGATATCGATTTCATTGCCCATTCGTTTGTTCGTAATAAAGAGGATGTTCTTGAAATACAAAACATTCTGGATGCAGGTAATTCAAAGGCCAAGATCATTGCCAAGATCGAAAACCAGGAAGGGGTAGATAATATCGATGAAATATTGGAGCATGTTGCCGGAGTGATGGTGGCTCGTGGCGACCTGGCCATTGAAATTCCCTACGAGAAAATTCCCGGAGTGCAGAAAAAGATTATCAATAAATGTATTGATGCCCGCAAGCCGGTAATTATTGCCACGCAAATGTTGCACAGCATGATTAAGAGTCCTCGTCCGACCCGTGCCGAAGTTACCGACGTGGCCAATGCCATTTACAGCAAAACCGATGCGATCATGCTTAGCGGGGAAACAGCCTATGGCGATTATCCCGTAGAGTCGGTAGAGACTATGGCTCGTATTGCCTGCGAGGTGGAAGAAAGCCGAGGCGATTATCACAAAACCCCTCTCAATGTATTGAGTAGCAAAACATCGGCCTATTTGTCGAAATCGGCTGTGGAAGCTTCCATTAAGCTCGATGCCAAGTACATTATAGCTGATACTACAACCGGGCGTACCATGCGCAACGTAGCCGGTTTCCGTGGCCGTAAGCCGGTTATTGCACAGTGCTACGACAAACGGGTGATGCGTGAGCTGGCTCTCTCCTTTGGTATTTTTGCCAATTACATGGAAGCCAACACCCCCAATGGGTTCATTCAGGAGAGTCTGCTTTACCTGGCCGAAAAGAAACTGGTGGATAAAGAGGATACGGTTATTATCCTGGGAGGAAACTATGGCATATCGCATGGTGCTTCCTTTATCGAAATCAGTTCGATCGACAACCTGCTTCAGCGGTATTGCGAATAAACGAATTTAGGAACAAAACATAAAAAGGAGCTGCTTCAGGTGGCTCCTTTTTTGTTACGCAGAGGTTGGGATTCGGGGAGGATGCAAAGCAGAGTGCATTGACAGAGAGTGCTAATTCCAAACTTTTGCTTTTGTGGAAAATAGCCGATGGTGAGTTGTGAGCAATGAGATTCAAATGCCTCTCAACATAAATCGGTGCCTCTTGTGCTTTAATATTTTGCCTTTCGCTTTTGAAAATTGAGTGCTCAGTACTTAGTATCCTAACAGAAACTTGGAGTTCCTCCCTTATACTTTTGCCTTGCGCTTTTACCTTAAATAGCCGCCCCCGCTAAGGGTAGCACACCGCATTTGAAAATCGGCGGAGGCGGCTGAAGATAGCAAATTGTTAACCTGTTACGGGCTAGTGTTTGAATGCAATTCCTCCAAGGCTTCTATTCATAGAAATCCAAATTAATACCTACAAACACGTAGTTCATTGCCGGGTTCAACACCAGGCTACGCAGTTCGGAGCTGGTACCTAATTCCTGGGGCTGGGAGAGTAAATAGTCGTGGTTGAGTACAGAGGTAAATTGCTGTTCCACTTTGTAGCCCAGGGTCAACCAGTGGAAACGCACCTCGGCGCCCAGCGTCCAGCCCACACCGTTGGGATTAATCTCGTTGCGGAGATCGTACGAGTAACTGTCGTATTCGCTACTACGGCTGGCTTGCAGGGTACGCTCGTAGAACAGCCCGGGGTTCAGGGCTACGCAGAAACGGGACTTGTCGGAGCCCAGTTGCAGCTGTTCTACCACTGTAATCCTCCACGCCGAGCGGTCAATCTGGGCATCGGTGTTGTAACGGAGCACTTCGGTGCTGTTGCTGCCTATGAATTCCGAAAAGTTCTGGTAAGAAATAAAGTCGCGCCGGTAGCTGCCCACAAACTGGGTGGCCCAAAGCGTGTTCTTCGAATGAAAGCGAATAAACCCATTGTGGCTGATGGAGGTAATTTCCTGACTAAAGAATCCGCTGGCAGAACCGGAATAGCAGCCCCCTATTCCCAGGTAGTATCCTATACCGCTGGCCTGTGCCAGCGCTATTGCACTCAGGGTGCATCCGGTGAATAGTAGTAGTATTTTTTTCATGGCTCTATGGTTTAGTGATTGATTGGTTGTGCTTTTGGTTGAGCTGCTGGCTTACCGGTTTTCAAGGGTCAGACTTTGCTTAGTGCATTTTTTGAATGTTCACATTCCGGAGCCATACGTTGTCGCGGCCTTCAGCTCTTGACTGGTCCTTGGAAAAACTCCAAACCAGGGTATAGGTTCCGGCCTCGAAACGTTGACTGTACTGATCCCAACCGGTTTCGCCGCTCCGTAACAATTCTTCGGTTCCCTGGCTGATGAATCGAAATTTGTCGTAGTTCCGCTCCGAGCTGACATTGTATTCAAAGCTGAGCAATATGGGTTCCACACAGACTAAGATGGCCTGCATGAGGGTGCTTTGCTGGTTGTCAATTACCGGGCTTTGGTAAATCCCATCGGTCTGTTGCCATTCCTGATCAAAAACCAGTTGGTTCTGTTCGTAGGCTTTCACGTCGTTAACGGTTACATTACCGGCATATTGAATACCCGCGCAGTGTTCCCGTGAAAAATCAATCAGAATCAGCGAGTCGTACTCCGAGTTAACCGTGTAGGCTGATGATGTTTTATATCCGTTGATCACCAGGCCTAAGAACTGTTCGTCGGGGGTAAACAGCCCCAACGTATAACCGGTTTTGTTCGCCACCTGAATAGTTTTGTAGTTGACACCCGAGGTCAGTTGGGTATTTTCGCCCTGAACTACCGAAACGTTTTTAAATACGTCCTGGATACCCCCGTTTATAGGTTTGCAGTACAAGGTGTATTCCGAAACGGGAATTACGAAGGTGGTTTGGCTGTTGGCGGGTATGCTCGACAGTCCCTGCGACGAGCCTTCCACCCGGCAGATATCCTCAATCAGCCGGTCTTCGGCATACACATTCACTACATGACTGCTTCGGTTAATCACGGTAAG
>QKEH01000036.1 GCA_003252385.1 Bacteroidota bacterium
ATTTCTGGAATCGACATTAAAAGCCCAATCTTTGATGAAGGAGCCGCAAATACGCAGGGTTGCTTCGCCAATGGCAGGCACTTGCACATTATTGACCGCTGCGGTGAGTGCAGTACCTGCAACCCGATGGTTTCCAGTGCCACCAGTGAGGCTGCCGCTATAGAATTTCTTCTCAACCGAGGTTTGATTGATCGTAACGGCATTTTGGAATTCGTATTTAAGAATTATGGTGGCTTGTGGGTTTAATACCACGCTGGCCGGGGCAGATGTGTATGTGGTTTGTTTTAACACGGGTTCGCCTTTTGTTCCTAACGATAAATCGAGGTACAATTGCTTGCTGGAAACACTTTTTATTGGATTGCTGAAATCTTCGAAATAGTTGAGCTTAAGCGTTAGTGCCGATTTATCCAGGCTGTTTAGGATCAGATAGGCTACCTTGCCGTCGATGTAGCAGTCTACTTGTACATCGCGATCATGGGCTTTAGTGTCGACACGGGTACCGTCGACCTCCGACCAGAGTTCGTACCATTTGATAATGTCGCGCCAGTACCAAACGGCAGTGGTGTCGTTGGTGTTGGCAGCCTTGGTATTCATCAGGGTAATGGGGTAACGGGCAGTAACATTGCCATTGGCATCGCGATAATCGCCCCAGGTCGCTTTAACAGGGGCAAAAGGCATGGATTTTACTACCAAATCAGGACGTTCCAGGAATTGCATGAGCATTTGGGAGAATACTTTGAGGTTGGCCCAGTCTTCAAATTTTTCCGGCATGTCCTTACTCTGATCAACAATGGCTCCATATTCGGAGATCACAATGGGTTTTTGGGAGCCGTACTTATAGTGCTGGTACCAGTCTACCATATCCAAAATGGCCTCAACATGGCCTCCGGTGCGCATATAGCCATCGCCACCATCGGGCCAGGTAGGCCAGTCGTACAAGTGAATGGAATAAAAGTCCATATTGGC
This sequence comes from Bacteroidota bacterium, assembly GCA_003252385.1. Classification (GTDB taxonomy): domain Bacteria; phylum Bacteroidota; class Bacteroidia; order Bacteroidales; family UBA10428; genus UBA10428. The sequence goes on from QKEH01000036.1 coordinate 967, forward strand.
ACCGCAGGCATCTATGAATCCTTTCCATTGGGCATCCCATTGGAACCAACTGCTGCTTCGGTTGGTGTATTGGGTGTTGCACGCATCGTTCCATATTTGTGCGGTGATGGGGTCGTAATTAAAAGGAGGCTGCAAATAGGTGGATATAGGTGTGCAGTCGAAGCGCCCTAATCCGTCTGTTTTATGCAGGTCGTGTTGTCCCCAGGTCATACCACCAATTTTGGGGGCTCTGCTACCTAAACGTTGGCGCACCTGGTTGGCCACCAGGTTGTGGTATTTAAAAATATCTTCGAGTTTGGTTTGAACGGATTGGCCGGTCATGTATACCATATCAATTTCATTGACCACTTCCCAGTACATAGGCCTGGGTTCTCCGTGTCCTGAGGCATTGTCCACGAAAAACTTATCCAGGTATTGGGTCACCCAGTCGGCTGAGGTTTCGACATACATGGGGCGCCAGTAGTCGCCGGCCTTGCCACAGTTGTCGCCCCACGAAAGGGTAGGGTAGGTGGGGTGGGGGTTGGTGCCACAAATCATTTGCCGGGCACGCGGCTCAAATTGAAGGCGCCAGTCATCGAGCAGTTCATACTGATCTTTGCACCAGTTTCCGAAATCAGCCATCATGTTCATATCCGGGTAAAAACTTTGAGGAAAGGTTGTAATAGACGTGTCGCGGATGGTTGAAGCGAACTTCCAAGTGGACGACCCATTGTCGCGTCCGAAATAGACATCCAGGTCGTTCATCAGGTATTCCATTTTATCGCGCTGGCCCTTCCAGTCGGGCTCACCCAGGGAGGAGTGCACGGTAATGTGGCGTTCCCGGCCAAAATCGGAAACTCCGCCTACCGAATGCCTGATGTTAAAGTTAATGTCTACATTGACTTGCTGCTGGGCAGCTGCTGTAAAGAGGCCCCATAGGGAGGCCGCCAACAGCAATAATGTCTTTTTAATCATTGTACTGAGTTTTGAGTTAATAATTAGTGTGTTTTGTAGAGGTTGCTTGGGAGTTGCAATCATACCCTGGTGATAGATCGAATGCTTTCGTTGACCGCTAAGGTCATTCATTCTTCCCGTTGAAGTAGTGGGTAGGGACCAGCTAACTGCAACGTAAAAATTTCAAAAGTATGTTTGAGATGAAATCAGGGGTATGAATTGCAAGAATGTTTAATTAGGGTTAAAGCGAATGTACCAGGATGGCTGCAAATAGTGAAAGTGTAGTATATCTACAATTCATCTACATGGGTGTTTTATGGCATCTACAAAACGCCTACAATACCTGGAAACACTGGATATAAGGAAGATGTGCATAGGTGATTAAAGCTACCATGAACGCAATACACTAACCTGATTGGGGTACACGGCGTGCAGCTGTGAATATAAAACTAAAAAGCCGAAGCGCAGGCTTCGGCTTTTTGTTACTTTTTATTGGGTTCTGAGGTAAGCGATACCGGATCGCCTTTTGCTTCATGACGCCTCTTGTTGTAGGCGGTAAAGCCTCGTATGTACTGGTAGTTGCCATTGTCGGGGTGGTAGGCATGGGTGAGTCCCCAGTGAAGGATAGCTCCGGGAGCTTCGTCATTATCAACCGTACGGTCGAGCCCAATGGCATGGGGAGCTCCTTGTATCACACTCATAATTTCGAAGTTAATTCCGTCGGGCGACCATTGAATGGTGTTTTTCTCCGGACCATCGGTGGTAATCAGGGCGGCAATACCTCCTTTGTAAGGCCATACGCAAATTTCGTGGCCACTGTTGCTTATGGGGTTGTATGGCGATTTGATGTAAGGGCCTTTGGGGTTGTCAGCAATGGCTACCCCATGGCGAATCTGACGGCCACCAGAGGTCATGCGTTCGCCCATTTGTTCGCCTTTGTAGTACAGGTAAAATTTGCCTTTGTAAGGAATAATGCAGGGATCGTGCACTTTATGGCTGTCGAAATCACCGCGTTTTACTACATCGAAACGGCTTTCGGAGCCTTCCATCCACTCGCCGTTATCGGCAGGGCTCAGAATGGGCTGCTCCGATTTAGTCCAGGGGCCGTAAGGAGAATTGGACCAGGCTAGCCCCACTTGTTCTTTTACACGTACGGTGTAGTCGCCACCTACCGTCTGATAGCAAAGGTAGTACATGCTGTCCCATTGCATAATTTCTACGGTAAATACCGAACGGTCGTCGTACGAACCGGGTTTGCCCCGTTCTACGGCTAAACCTTCTTCTTTCCAGGTCAATCCGTCTTCCGAAGTAGCATACCAGATATCACAACGGTCCCAGGGAAACACTTTGCTGGTTTTAATATCGCCGGAGAAACCATCGGTTGGTCCGGTGCTGCGTGTATACCAACACATGTATTTACCATCAACTTTAATTACGGCACTGGGGTCGCGGCGAACCACACCCTCTTCGTAAGCAAAGTCGCCTTTCAGGTCGTGGGTCGAAAATTCCATAAACCACGAATTATCGCGGCTGCTTTCAGGCCACATGAGTGCGCGTTTTGAGGCAGCACTCAGGCTGTCGTGATTGGTAATGCCGTAGAATTCATAATCTTCGTCGGTATAATTATTGGGATTAAAACAGCATTGATCCTGTGGAGGTGTGGTCTTACAACCGTTCAGGCCTAAGGCAGAAAGTGCCAGTAAGGCATACATTAGTTTCTTCATTGTAGTTACAGTATTAAGTTCTCATGGTCAATTTCAAAGCAAACATATAAAAATACTGGATAACTCGTAATGAAGCAAGATTTAATTATATGAAGGTTTAGCAGGTAAAAAAAAACTGCACCAACGTTTGTTGGTGCAGCCTTTATATGCTTAATGGTTCTTACCGTGGGTAAGAAGTCTATTTTTCAGGATAACCCGCAGCACGTGGAATTTGAATACCACTTTCGTAATTCTTTCCGTTCTGACGGGTAATTTCGTCGAAGAACCGGAAGTAGTTGCCATAGTCGTATTTTGACTCCAGGGCAGCACGTTTCTTCATCCATTCTTTAAATTGTGCCGAGGCAGCCTCCTGGTCGCCAATGAGGAAGAAATAGTCGTTGGCACTGATCACTTTGCCACTTTTGTCCGTAAGCTCCAGTGTAACATAAAACTTGGTCTTCACATCTTTGAGTACGGCTTCTTCAATGGCAAAGAAGGATTTGGCACTGTTCTCTTCAATTTTTTCAATTTTGAAGGTTTTAGTGCTAAGCACTTTACCTGCTTCGTTCTTAATTTCAAACTTCACCTGGCAATTTTCATAGGATTGGTACAGGTCGTTAATTACCCAGATTTCCCCTTTGAAAGGTTCCTTATTGCTCCAACGGCGTTTTTTAAAGTCGAAGTTAATGAGCAAGGGTTGGTAGGCCTTTTTAACGAAGTAGTAGGAGCGCTTCGGTTGCTGGTAGTTGTCAATTATCCCCCACTTCATATCGGGCCAGTAGGTAATCCAGTGGCATAGCGATATACCGCTTAAGCGGGGTTTGTGGCGACGGAAGTATTCGATACCGTTCTGGAAAATGATACCCTGGGCATCCTGGGTGGCATTTACAAATTCTTCCAGCGATCCGGTCATTTCGCTACCAAAAACATCCCAGTTTTGCATCCGCAGACGGATCAGGTCAGCCCAGTGGTGTCCCCAGCTTAGTCCCGGAGGCCATAATTCGTTTTCGGGGATGAATTTTTTAAGGCTTTCCACCGAAGGTACCGAGGTGATTGCAAACTCGGGGACAATCGGAAAGTCCAGTTCCTGATACCAGTCTTCGTGCAGCCATTTGCCCATATCGTAAAAATAACGTAGGGCATGAACGGCTTCTTTTGGTTTGAAGCCGGCTTCCTGTGATACTTCACAGGTTAAGGGGGAGTCGGGTACGTAGGGTAAATCCACTTTCGACTTTAGCGAGTCGCCATGACGTTCCAGGAAGGCACGGCCAAAGTGCGCATCGCGGGTTCGCAGTAGCATTTCTTCGCCACCTTCCATCATGATGAGCGACGGATGGTTTCTACGCGCTTTTATTACTTCAACACCGGTGTTGAAGATTTCGACCAGACGCTGTTCTTCATTGGGGATGTTGCCGGTTCCCAACGGGATAATATCCTGCCAAACGGTCATGCCCATTTCATCGCAATACTGATAAAATTCCGGAATTTCAGGGGGGTGCCAGCCGAAGATCCGGATGTTGTTCAGGTTGGCTGCTTTGGCCAAACTGATAAGCTCTTTGTATTCGTCAATTGAAGTACGACCGGCAAATATATCTGGAGGTCCACCCCAACAGGCTGAACGAATAAAGAAAAATTTATCGTTGATATAGGTAGACCGCGGATAGGTTACATCAACTCCTTCAATAAATCCGGGATTAAATTTCGAAGTTATTTCACGAACCCCAAAGGTAGTTTCATTAAAGTCGTGGTTGATATCGCCTTCTTTCAATGAAATTTTAGCAAGGTACAGGTTTGGTTCGCCCATATCCCATGGCCACCAAAGTTTCGGCTGGGCGATGTGTACGTTGTGTTTTATTACGTGGGTACCTGGTTGCACTTTGGCGGTAAACTCGGCTTTTTGAGTTTCCGAAGTAAAGTTTTTACCTTCAATGGTAGCAACAAAGGTCATATCCTTAGCTACCTTATCGGTGTTGATAACGGTTAATTCCAGGTTGACATCAGCCGATTTATCGACATTCAACGTGGAATTGGCGTATACATTGTCGAAACGTACTTTGCCGGTAGCCACCAGTTTCACCGGGCGATAGATTCCCATAGGGATCAGATCGCGCCAGTAATCACCGAACCAGGGGGTTTTTTTGCCGGCTACAAAGGCATTCACACGGGGTGGAGGAGCCAGGCGTACCAGCAACATGTTCGTGCTTTTTAGAAGATTCCATCGATCGGTGCGCAGATAATCGTTCACCGTGAAGGAAAATTCTGTGAATGCACCCTCGTGGCTACCCAGGTAGTGGCCATTCAGGTACACATCGCAGGCATAGTCTACGCCTTCGAATACAATACGCACCACCTGGTCGTCATACGATTCATTAACCCGGAACTGACAGGCGTACCACCATTCGTACTGTTGTACCCATTGGGCTTTTACACTGTTTCGGCCAAAATACGGATCTTCAATGGCTCCTACATGCCAAAGATCGGTGTATACATCACCTGGAACTTCGGCATAGTTCCAGACGAAGGTTTCCAAATCTTCGGAGGGCAGTTTGTCCAATCCGTTTTTTACGCCCTCGCCGGGGAGCATCATTTTCATGGTCCACGTCATACCACTAAGGTCGCGCACCAACTGATGGTTGTCTTCGTGCGATACCATGGTATTCGGTTGCGCCATGAGCCCCAGCGAATAGAATAGGAAGGTTATCCCTAACCATAAACTCTTTCGATGTTTCATAATAGCTATGTTAAATTGGTTATTCAAAAAAATTCATATGTAAAAATAGTGTTTATATATAAAATACGAAATTTATATTTAGCCACCTGCTTATATGCAATTATTTCACAATCTATTAAAGGTATTCATTCCGGTGAAAAATAAAAAATGCTTGCCAGTTACCATCAGGTGGTAATATCCACCGTACTGCCCTTGGTGCCGAAGCCGTACGGTGGTCTGTTTTTTAATCACTCAATGGTTAATTGGATACTGGTTTCCTGAAGGCCTTCGCCACTTATCGAAATGGTTGCATTGCCCGCCTGCTGCATAGACTGAACAATCAGAAGAGCGTGCCCCGACGCTGTTGCAAGTTCATTGGACTGGTATTTTTGGGTATTTCTGGGAGATCCATTGTCAACACCTAAAAGCCGGACGCCACCGCTAATGTCGAAGTGAATTTTTTTCTCCTGGTTTATTACCGGGTTTCCTTCGGCATCCACCAGTTGAACGGTAATATGAGCCACGTCGTAACCATCGGCAGTAAGTATGCTACGATCAGTTGTTGCCTGAATAGCCACCGGATTGCCCGAAGTAACCCGTTTGGATTCGACCGTTTTTTGGTTTCGGGTTCCTTTGGCGGTTACCGTACCCGGAGCAAAGGGCACCTCCCATTTGTAGATCCGATCGGGGAATTCGGCAAGTTGCTTTTTGCCCAGCGATTCATTATTGAGGAAAAGTTCGACTTCGTCACAGTTCGAGATTACTTCTATAATAATGCTTTCTCCATCGGAGTAGTTCCAGTGTTCGTTGCGAAGATCCCACTCCCAGGTGAGGTTTTCCCACGAACCAGGAATTTTTTCTACCACCTTGCCTTCTTCATTTACTTTATACAACGACTTTTCGGCGGTTTGCGAGCAGATATACATAACGTCATCATTGGACCAGAGCGTTTTGTACATATAGTAAGGAGGTTTGGGAAATCCAGCCTGATCGAGCAATCCGCTGGCTACGCTGTGCTGAGGCCAGCGTCCGTTCGTTTCGCCCATGTAGTCGATACCGGTCCACAGGTAGGTACCTGAAACAAAATCGCGTTCTTCTATGGCTTTCCATTCGTGCCATTGCGGCAGGTTTTCCGTACCCATAACGGTTTTTTCGGGATAATGCTTTCTGGCATAGTCGTAAATCACTCGGCGGTAGCTGAACCCTACTATATCCAGCGCATCGGCATATCCGGTTTCAAAGCTGGCCGATGGCAGTATACAATTGGCAATGACCGGGCGTGTGGTATCCATTTCGCGGGTCCATCCGGCAAGTTTATGCGCGGTGTTTTCTATAGTATATGCCTCTGCCGGCAAGCTGTTATATACTTCCTTAATCTTTTCAGGGCTGTACGGGGGTTGCGACCAGAAATAGTTGCCGCTCCAATCCATATTGTTAAAGAAACCGGTAGCCTTTGCATTGCGCGGGTAGGTCCACTCTATTTCGTTGCCAATGCTCCACTGTATAATACTGGGATGATTTCGGTGTGCCAACATCGAGGTTTTTAAATCGGTTTCTGCCCATTCCTGGAAATAATCGGCGGATCCCCGGGTAATGTAATCGTCATGACGATCGTTCATGTTCATGCGTTTGTCTTTGGGGAAATCCCACTCATCAAAGAATTCGTCCTGAACCAGAAAACCCATTTCATCGCAAAGTTGCAGGAATTCTTCTGACCCCGGATTGTGGGAAAGACGAATGGCATTACATCCTCCGTCTTTCAGGATTTGAAGTCGTCGCTTCCAGACACCTTTTGGTACAGCCGAGCCTACCAAACCTCCGTCGTGATGCAGGCAAACTCCTTTTATTTTCATGTTCTTGCCATTCAGGAAGAAGCCTTTTTCGGCATCAAAATGTATGGACCGTATTCCGAAATTTGTGACGTAGCTATCCAGTGCATCTTTTCCGGAATAAACTGTAGTAATGGCTTTGTAAAGCGAAGGATTTTCGACACTCCACAATTCCGGTTGTTCAATGGAGGACAACTGGTTGATTTGTATCTGTTGACCTGCTGGAGAGTTTATGCCTTCGGAAGTTAATTTAGCCACAACTTTTCCGCAGGGGTTAACAATCTGGGTGGTAATAGTAACGGACTGATCAGCTCGGCTGTTGTTCTTTAGGTCGATATTCAGCGAAATTGTTGCTTGTTGTTCACTTACCTCCCCGGTAGTGATGTAAGTACCCCAAACCGGAATATGAATCTTGTGGGTGGTGATGAGCTTAACATTTCGGTAAATACCGGATCCGCTATACCAGCGCGAATCCGCATATCGGGAGTGATCCACTTTTACGGCAATAATATTGTCTCCATCGGTTAAATAGGGCGTTAGCTGGTAGTAGAACGGAACGTAACCATACGGGCGGTATCCCAGTTTTTGCCCGTTAATCCACACTTCTGAATGATTATACACCCCGTCGAACAGTAAGTAGGCCTCCTGGGTCGAATCCAGGGTTAGATTGAAGTGCTTCCGATACCAACCGATACCGCCTGGCAGGTAACCGGTGCAACCTTCGCCCCGAATGGAGTCAAAATCGAATTCTACACTCCAGTCGTGCGGAAGGTTTATTGTTCGCCATTGTCCGTCATCAATCTGCACCGACGAATAATCGTTTACGGTATCCAGCATGAATTTCCAATTGGAATTAAAATCAATTCCGTTTTCCAAGCTATTCGTATCAGCCTTTGGGGAGGAACAACTTCCCAGAATTCCCAGGAGATATACCAGTAAGCTGAAATGCACTACTCGGGTCAATCTTTTTTTCATAGTAATTACTGTTTGGTGTATAAAATCATTTCGTGGTATTCGCGATCGGATAAGTTACGAAAATACAAAACAAAAACAGTGAAGTGGGCAACAAGATCCAATATCTATCTAAATAATAACTGAACATAGGACATATCACTATGGAAAAAAACTGAACAAGTACGTATTGTTAAATTCTAGTAGTATATTAAGAAACAAATAAGTACTAAAATTGAGGGTATGAACACTCATCTTAAATAATGACTGGACAGAATATGAAAACATTTTTTAGTCGGATTCTTATTTTCCTGTGGCTGTTGATCGGTTTTACAATGGTTAGAGGCGATAATCTTCCTTCGGGAAATAATTTGTTTCGGAGTTCTTCCGATTCGGTAATGTTCTATGAGGAGCGATACCAACAGGGGCTGCAATCGGGAGATACCGCCCGGGCCATTGTGTGCCTGATTGCCTTAGGCGAGATACATTCCCATTTGGCGCAGTATTCGCAATCTTACGATTGTTTGTGGCATGCCTTGCTTTTGGCCGATAATTATAGAGATACTTTGTTGCTGACCAGGGTGCATACCGGAATAGGTTGGCTATACAGTTTTTACGAACGCCGGGATGAAGCATTTCGACACTTTAATATTGCGATACAATTGGCCAAACATTTGGTAACGCAGCAAAGTGCCCCGGTAAATGACCTGATATCCGGTTACTACGGTCTGGCTACTTTTTACCGCGAACTGCACGATACCGAAGGAGCCAGACGATATCTGGATTCTTGTTATCTGTATGTGAACCAGGTGCCGGCCGGGAGTATTGTGGGTGCCTATCTGGATGCGGAACTGGCTTATAATTATATCCAAAAACGCGATTATCAGGAAGCCTTACGCCTGATAGCAACGCTTCGTTCGCGTTTTGAAAACCATCAACCTACGTACCTGGTTCTGTTGGATGCTTTCGAAGGTGACGCCTATAAAGGCAATGGTGACTACCAGAAAAGTGAGGATTTGTACATGCAGGCTCTGGCGGTGGCCAATCAGTATCACAGCCATACCAATTACATCCCTGAAATATATGAGCGTCTGGCCGATTTGTATTTCATGACTGGAAACTATAGAAAGGCGTATGAGAATTTGAATGCAGCCAAAGCCAAATCGGAAGCGCTTTTTGACAGTCGCAGCCTCAACAATCGTCCTCTACTCGAAATTACGGATGCGTTCCGGAAGGTTAAGGAAGAGAAACAACAACTGGTACAGGAGCAACGTTTAAAACAGTTGGAACAGGAAGATCGTATCAATGTGTTGCGCAATTTGTTGTTGTTGGGGGCATTGGTGGTTGTAGTCCTTATCTTTTGGGGGTATCTTCGGTTTATTAAAATGAAGCACCGGGCCAAGGAGGAATTCAGTCTAAAAAGCCGGGAATTGGAGCAAAAGAACAGTCTTGAACTGCTGGAGTTGAAAAACAGGGAACTGGCTTCATCGGCCTTGAGGTTGATTGAAAAAGACAAAATGCTTCTGGATTTGAAGAAACATTTATCAGACGATCAGTCATCTCAGGATTTGGCCGCAATTAAGGGAGTGATTCGGGGAATAACCGTTAGTAATAATCAAAACTGGGAAGAGTTCGAAGCCCGTTTTGTAGAGGTGAACGATAAGTTTTATAGAACCTTGAAAGATAAACACCCCGATTTAACCCCCGGCGATTTGAAATTGTGTGCACTGATCAAACTGAATTTCAACAGCAAGGAAATGGCCGGATTACTGGGTATTGGTGTGGAAAGTGTGCATACCATACGGTATCGGTTGCGTAGAAAATTAGGTTTAACCCGTAAGGACAATCTGACCGAGTACCTGTTTCAGATGGATGGTCAGGAATAAGCTGAAACAGACAAAACTTACAGGAATAGCTCCAAGGGTATTTCAGGCAGGAATATAGGGTAGTAGCTTTGCCCGGGAAGTCTGAATGGTTAACTTTAGGCTCATTATTTATCATCCGTCTAAGTATGAAATCTGGATTATCCTTTCTTTTTGCTGTAACCGCCTTATTTTTTATAAGCTGCTCTCGTGCCCCTCAGGCTCCCAATATACTCTTCATCATGTCCGACGACCATACCTCGCAAGCCATTGGCGTATATGGCAGTCGTTTGGCTCCCTTGCATCCAACCCCTACCATCGATCAGTTAGCGGCAGAGGGAATGGTATTTGAAAATGTTTTCTGTAACAATTCCATCTGTACCCCAAGCCGGGCTTCCATCATCACCGGTCAGTACCCTCAAACCAATGGAGTACTCGACCTCGACGGGCAACTGGATGTGGAGAAGCAGTACCTGCCTAAGGAGATGAAAAAACTGGGTTACTCTACGGCCATTATTGGAAAATGGCATCTGGTAAACGAACCGGCAGCCTTTGACTACTACAACGTTTTAGAAGGACAAGGTCACTATTTTGATCCAACCTTTCATGAAAAAGGCAAGGGCGTTTGGCCCGATAATTCCGTTCAACATCAGGGGCATTCCGCCGATGTAATTACTGACCTTACCATCCGGTACCTGAAAAACAGGGATAAAAGCAAACCTTTTTTTCTGATGCATCATTACAAATCGCCTCACGACATGTTTGAGTTTGCGCCCCGGTATGCCGGATATTTCGCCAACATCCGGATACCGGAGCCGGAAAGCCTATATTCGCAACCCGAATTTGGGTCGGAAGCTACCCGGGGGAGGAACGATAGTTTGATCCATTACATAGGCACCTCGGTATCCGATCGGAATCGACTGCGCAATTATGTGCAGATGTTGCTGAATGATACCCTTTCGGGGCCGGAAGCCACTACGGTAGCCTACCAGGAATATCTGAAACGTTATTTGCGCTGTGTGAAAGGGGTGGACGATAACCTGGCACGTCTTTTTGCTTTTCTGAAAGAGGAAGGGCTTTGGGAGAACACGGTAATCATTTATACCAGCGACCAGGGAATGATGCTGGGCGAACATGACTACCAGGACAAAAGGTGGATGTATGACGAATCGATGCGTATGCCTTTCATTGTTCATTATCCTCCTATGATCTCGGCTGGCAGACGGTCCGATTTGCTGATCAACAATACCGATTTTGCCCCCACCCTCATTGAGCTGGCAGGTGGCAGTACCCCCGATTACATGCAGGGACACAGCTTTATCCATACCCTGCAGGGCGAGGAGGAGCCGGACTGGCGCACGGCCACCTACTACCGGTACTGGATGCATATTATCCACCATTATGTGCCGGCACATTTTGGGATACGAACCAAACAGTACAAGCTTATTTTTTATTACGGTAAGCATTACCTGCCCGAAACGGAATTTGCGAAACATTATTGGGCGACCCAGTACGAAGGGATTAACCGTGAAACACCCCCGGACTGGGAATTCTATGATTTGACCCAGGATCCTCAAGAACTTATTAACCGATACCACGATCCGGAATACAAGGACATTATCCGGGAATTGAAAGAGGAACTAAAAAGACAGCGTGAAGAGCTGCACGAAACCGATGAAGCGTATCCGGAAATCCAAAGAATTATTGAGGCTAACTGGGATAAATAACCTGTTGTTAAGGATGTCTGAGTTATTCGAATAACCCCGTACGTATTGCAGACAGTAACAGAAAATTCACCTTAAATAACCCGGCAGAGGCTTCCGATTGATAGTGCTTTTTGCTAACTTAGGAAGAAAACCGATCCGAGCGATTCATGTACAGGTACTTCCTTGCAGTCATAGTATACTATCTGTTTACCCCGGTACATGCGGAGTACTGGTTTAAAAACCTGGAAACCGATGTGGGGTTGAGTTTGGTTCGCGCTCTTTGCCGCGATGACAGGGGGTATTTGTGGATTGGTAATGACGGTATTGGGTTGATGAGCTACGATGGGATGGAGATCAAACGCTACCTTCACAATCCGGACGATTCCGGAACGGTCAACGGCGATGGCATTGTTGGCCTGTTCGAAGATTCCCATAAACAACTATGGATTGGCACCCGCGATGGCATTTGTCGCTACAATCCCAACACGGACCGTTTTATACGGTACTATTTTTCGAAGGCCAATCAAGCCACAGTAACGTCTTCCGATTATATTAACAACATAGTGGAGTCTCCCGATTCAATACTCTGGGTGTTAAGTCGGAATGGTATTTTTTTATACAACCGGGATCTGGATCAGTTTCGCGATGTAATTCCACCCCTACAAAAGCGCCGAGAAGATTATAACAGCATGGTTTGGGATAAGAAGGGGCGATGTTGGATAGCTTCTGTTAATCGGAACGGCATCTATCAGTTCGATACCAAAACAGCCAGTTTAACCTATGTCGAAGACCAGTCAGAAAGTACGATCGATTTTGGTGAGAAAGTGGTGTACGTCGATAGCGAGGGATGGATATGGTTTGGATTTTACGGGCGAGGGCTGGCTCTATTCGATCCTGAGGACGAAACATTTAATTATTTTCCGGATCGGGCAGACGGAAGTGGCACTAAAGGGCGTTTTATTCAATCCATTCTTGAAACCGACCCGAAAACCATTTTCATTGGTATTGACCAGGGGGGAGTCAATGTATTCGATAAAAACCAACGTAAATTTACCTACATCACTTGCGACAATCCCAGTTATGGCACCATGCGTTCCGATGGTATCTATACCTTGCATCTGGATGACGAAGGCATACTATGGGCAGGAACTTCCCGTGGAGGGATCGGTTATAGTAACCCCAAAGAATCACGTTTTAGCACCTACCAACCATTACGAGTGCCATCGGTTGATGCCAGGGGTGAATCCTTTTTTCCCAGTTATAATATTGTATCGTGTTTCCTGGAAGATGCCATGGGACAAATATGGATTGGCAGCGATGGGGGTGGGGTCGATATTTTTAACCGTAAGACCCGTAAATTCAGGCACCTGAATGTTCAACTTGCGGATGGCTCCAGGATGATTTTGGGTAATATTCGCTCCTTTGACGAAGATAGATATGGTATTGTATGGATTACTTCCTGGAACGACCAGATAGTTTCGTACAATCCGAAAACCAAAAGCTTCCAAAGGCATGATTTTTCCGGCCCGTTTATGGGTGGTTACAACCGCAACCAGTACTGGAGCATGTTTATTGACAGCGATGATAATTTCTGGGTGACCTATCCGATTGGAAATGTAGCCATATTTGATCGCGATGGAAATCTGAAAGATCATTTCTTTACCGCGGACACTATCAATTCCATCAATACCCTTATGCTGGAAGCCGATACCAAAACGCGATACATCTTATCGTGGAGGGGAGTTTTTCGATACAATGAGGTGTTGGGCGAAATGGAACAAGTTGTCTATATGCCCGACTTGATTGCAATGGATTTTGGGAAGTACGAATCTTTGTGGATCGGAACCGGGCGTCGTGGATTGATTCATTTTGACCGAAATGGTAATATTTTGGCAGAATATTCGATGAAGAATGGCTTGGCCGATAATACCATTAACGCCATTGTTTGTTGGGGCGATGAAGTGTGGATGTCGACCAACAAAGGAATTAGTCGATTAAATTCGGTTACCCAAAAAATCACCAATTTTTACAAGTCCGATGGTTTGCAGGGAAGTAAGTTTTTCTTTCAATCTTCTTTATTAACCCGCGATGGTGAAATTTTTTTCGGAGGCGATAACGGTTTTAGCAGTTTTTATCCCGATAGCATTGTAACCAACGATCGCATTCCTCCGGTATACATTAGCGAGATGTATATTCTCAATCAAAAGTTAAAAGGGGGCGAGTCTCAGTCGGTCACCAGGGAAGTAGTAGATTACCATCAGGAGGTGATTGAACTCGACTGGGCCAGGCAGTTAACCCTTGAAATTCAGTATGAAGCGATTAACTACACTTTTCCGCATAAGACTCAGTACAAATATATGTTGGAAGGATTGGAGACTGAGTGGAATACCGTTGAGTCGCACTTCCGGAAGGCGGTGTACACCAATCTTGCCCCGGGGACTTATACTTTTAAGGTGAAGGCATGCAACAACGATGAATTATGGAACGAGTTTGGTGCTTCTAAAATTATTCGTATCAATCCACCCTTCTGGCGCACCCTATGGTTCAGAGTCATTGAGTTGCTGACCTTTATTTTACTTTTACTACTATTCATTCATCTTCGGGAGCGGAAAATACAGTACGACCGAAAAGTGCTGCAGCATAAAGTGCAGGAGCGTACCATGCTGATACAGCAGCAGAAGGAAGAACTGGAAGTGCAGTCGGAAGAACTGGCGACGCAGAATGAGGAACTGTTTAATCACCGCAACCGCCTGGAAAAAATGGTTCAGGAACGTACTCGCGATCTGGTAGCCGCTAAGGAAAAAGCCGAGGAATCCGATCGGCTAAAGTCGTTGTTTTTGGCCAATATGTCGCACGAAATCCGTACTCCTATGAATGCCATTGTTGGCTTTTCGGAGTTGCTGGTCGATTCGGCATGGACCGAGGAGGAGCGGCATCAGTTTGTGTCCATGATTCAGACTAACAGCGATACCCTGCTGAATTTGATTGAAGATATTTTGGATTTTTCGCTTATGGAAAGTAATCAACTCAAAATTCATATCTCGCAAGTGTCGCTCAACGAGCTGTTAAAGAACGCCTTTTCATCCTTCGCGTTACGCCATGCAAATCCCGAAGTGGAATTGCGCTTCCAGAACTCCGTGCAAAAGGAAAATTACATCATCGAATCGGATGAATATCGCATTCGGCAAATTTTAAATAATCTGATTAGTAATGCGCTAAAATTCACAGAGCATGGTTTTGTTGAACTGGGTGCACGAAAACAGGGAAACCATTTGGAACTTTATGTTCAGGATACCGGTCAAGGCCTTACTCCCGAAGAACAAGCCACCATTTTTGAACGTTTCGTGAAACTGGATAAGGATGTTAACGAATTGAAACGCGGGGTTGGATTGGGCTTGTCCATATCCCAGCGCCTTGCACAACTGTTGGATGGCGAACTGGTCGTTTTATCCAAAGAGGGGAAGGGTTCAACGTTTAGTTTTTTGATGCCTGCTTCGTTTTTAAAACATGGGCTGGATTAGTCTGATGTCCCGATACGTGTTTACGGCATGTGGCTTGTCTTTGAAGTGTCCTATCGAAGGCTGATGTTTTTGTGCTTGCATCACTCTCCCAACCAAATCCACTACATTTGGAATATTCACTCTTAACAGACTATTATGAAGTACTTTTTTTGTTTCTCCTTGCTTGTGAATTTTTTATATGGTTCTGCCCAGCTTTTTGAGGGAATTATTACCAATTCACAGGATAATTCTCCTATGGAAGGGGTAAAAGTCAGTTTGCTCGAAGACCAGGTCAATACACTGACTAATGCCAGTGGCGAATTTTCGTTGACCGCTGTAAACAACAATGCTAAAACCCTGGTGGTCGAATACAATGGCTACATGATCGAACAATTGTATAAACAGACCCCGCAGTCGGGATTGGTTATACAATTACGCCAAAAGGTAGCCAGCGCTGCCTCCTTGCGTCAGACCACCTACAACTCGACAGGTTGCTCGGTTACGGCCCCCAATAACCCCGATTGGAATGTAAGCTTCCGCCAAAGCAATCTTACCGGCGATCTGGCACCTGATAATTTCTATACCCGGCGCGACCCCAGCTCCGTTATCGAAGTAGAGGGCACCTATTATGTATGGTA
Source organism: Bacteroidota bacterium (assembly GCA_003252385.1). Classification (GTDB taxonomy): domain Bacteria; phylum Bacteroidota; class Bacteroidia; order Bacteroidales; family UBA10428; genus UBA10428. The sequence continues at coordinate 16,799 of QKEH01000036.1, forward strand.
TTCCTACAGCGAAACCATTGATGCCACCAAACTGGCACCATGGGACCGGAACGACATTTATTACGCTACTTCGACAGATGGTTTTGAGTGGACCGAGCAAGGCGCTGCTGTGGTTCGTGGTAACTCAGGTTACGATGCCCGATCCGTATTTACTACCGAGATATTTGTAAATAACGGCACCTACTACCTGGTGTATCAGGCGGCAGCTGATGCCGATGGTATTTACAACCGCAATGTGGTGGGCATGTCGTATGCCAGTTCGCCCAATGGTCCCTGGACCAAGTTGGCTGAACCAGTACTGTATCCAAGCTACACCAATTCCTTGCTTTTCGACAACAATGCCGTACACGACCCCTGCATTATTGCTTTCAACAGTAAGTACTACCTTTTTTACAAGGGCGAATGCAACTGCATGGGGGCAGGGGGTTGTTCAAGATGGTGCAATCCTTCCTGTGGACTTCAGAAACAGGTGAAATGGGGAGTGGCCATTGCCGACAGCCCGACCGGCCCCTATGTGAAGTCGGAATACAATCCGATTACCAATACCGGACATGAGGTATCGGTGTGGAATTACAACGGAGGGGTAGCCATTCTGCAACATCAGGACGGGCCGGAAGCCATGACCATACAATATGCCGAAGACGGAGTAAATTTTGAGATCATGGGTAGTATTACCAATTTTCCCGAAGCACCGGGCTTATTCCGTCCCAACACCCCGTCAAGCCTCCCAATAGATGGGGTAAAATGGGGACTCTGCCATGTTTTGAACTGGAACTACGGCCCACAAGGGTGGATGAATTTGCGCCGTTTCGATCTGGTAGCCGAGGAGCCGGTTATCAGCTTTGTAAAAATTGAAGCCGAAGATTTTACCAATACCGGAGGAACTTTTAACGATGCTTCCAGCGGAGGTCCCGGATACGGAGTGAGGGATGCCGGAACAGCTATTAGTTATGTAAATTCCCAGGATTGGGTGGAATATGACCTGGAAATAACCGACCCCGGGGTTTATAAAATTCAGTATGCCATTTCTACTCCGTCCGATAATGCCGAAGTATCGGCGTATATCGATGGGGAGCTTCTTTCCACGGATGAGGTAAATAACAACGGTTCCTGGGGTAGTTACGAAACACTCACTTCGCTTCGTTCTCTGAGTTTACAGGCAGGAACGTATACTCTGCGTATTGTTGCCAGTGGCACTAACGACTGGCAGTGGAACATGGATTATATACGACTTATTAAAATTGCTGAACCGGGTGGCGAAAGTGCTTTGGTGCAATCCGAAGACATGGTACCCGGAATAAAGGTCTACCCCAATCCGGCATCCGAACAGGTAACTATCCGTGGAATTCCGGATGTCGATTACAACTTACATGTTTTCAATGTGCAGGGAGTAGAGGTGAAAAATATACTGATGAAGCAGCACTCGATAAAGTCCTTCGATATCAGTGAGCTGCCATCCGGGGTGTATACTCTGCTTTTAATAGGCGATCAAAACCGGCAGGTATCCCGGTTTACCAAGATGTGATCTCGGGCAGGACGTAACTGCCTGTGAAAATAATGAACGGCGATGCAATCCATAGTACTACAGGGCTATGGGAGGTGTCGCTGTTTTTGTACCGTTGGGATTCAGGTGCGTACTTGTTGTTGGCTTCGTCAGAACGGCATGTTCCGGTGCTTTCGTTAGTGCGGGTGGAATGCGACATTTATAATGCCCGATTATAGGTCGCTTTTATTGCAAACAATATGGTTGGAATTTCGCGATAATATTTACATTTGCTGCTGAGGTTAAATTGAATAACGATACTCTTGCAGGAATACAATCAAAACATAATTACGAAGCACAATTTTAAGTACCTGTTGATATGGGCACTTTCTGTGGTTTCCGTTAAGTTTTATACCCTTTTTATACCCGATGGTGTCAGCAAAGCTCTTGTGCTGGCGGGAACCGGTGTGATCGTGCTCTTTATTTTTATTTCGTTGATTTACGATCGCAGCAAAAGTTTCCCGATGCGCTATTCCTGGATGATTGCTTTTCTGTTTCTTAGTCTGGCAACCAGTACCATTGCAGCTTCGTACTTTCATGGACAAGGTTTCGCCGGAACCCTCATTGCACAATACGACTTTTATTTCTTTTCCTTCTATTTTCTTTTGCATAAGCTGAAACCACATCCTGATAAATTGCTTCAGATGCTGGTGGTATTGGGGGTGGTTTTTTGTATTGTTTATTTTGTCCAATGGACTATATTTCCTCGTATTATACTTAATTCGAAAGTATTTCTGGACCGGGGAACCGTTCGTATTTTTATGCCGGGGGCAGGCTTTCTGTTTTGTGCTTATTTCCTGATGCTGTCCGGTTTTTTTATAACCAAGAAACCAAAGTACCTCTTATGGCTGTTACCTTTTTTGGCTATTGTATTTCTACTGGGTACCCGGCAGGTTTTAGCCTCCATTGCTTTTTTAACCATTCTTAATGTTATGTTGAGCAAAACAGTGAAGTCGAAAGTACTTATCTACTTTCTTATTGTGCTCTGTTTTATACCGGTATACTTCCTTTTTCAGGGGATATTTACCCAGATGATGGAAGTAACCTCCGATCAAAGTTCGAACGTTTCGGATAATATCCGTTTAAAGGCAGCGGGATACTTTCTCTTTGAATTTAACAAGAACCCCATTTGGATGCTTTTTGGGAATGGTGCTCCCGATTATCATTCCGCTTACGGGCGCTTTATAACCCATCTGACTGAAACCTTTGGTTACTATCAAAGCGATATTGGGATCATTGGTGATTTTACCAAGTTTGGAATTTTTTTCGTTATTGGGCAATTGTCTATTATGATTCTCCTTATCCGGTCGAAGGTTGAAGAAAAGTACAAGTTCATTTTATACAATATTTTGAGTTTCTTAATGACCATGTTCACCGGTTCGGGGCTGCACGCCTCTACCATTTCAATTCTTTGTATCATGATGTACATCACCGATGTCAGCCATTATTATGCTCAAAAGAATGTGGCTGCCAGAAGAACGGCTGCTGTTACTCCGGTTCAGGGGTAATTGCCATATTTGTCGGGTTAGGGTCAGGTTGTAATAACAACGAGTACCATTTACAGGTTATTGAATTCATTTGCAAGGTTTTCATTGTTACTTTTTGTATATTACAGCGAGGAATATAGCACAGCATTATGTTTCGCAGTTGTTTCACTTTCACCGCCGTTTTTGCTTTCCTGAGTTGCTTGTTCTGTTCAACTATGCTTGCCGGGCAGCCACTGAGTGGGAAGGACTCGGTAAAGTATGCAAAACTGAGCGGAAAAGTTGAAGTGGCAAAATCCAAAGTAGCGGCGTTAGAATACAAAATGCAAGTGGCCGATTCGATGGTTCGTGCCGGCGATTCCATGATTTTTGATGCCCGGCGGCAGTTCCTGGAAATATCACCTACGAAGGAAGAAATCGAGAAATCCTATAAGGTGGATAGCAAGCAACTCCGGAAAAATTCGAAATCCAAGGATCCTGAGCTGGCCAGAGAGGCCGAGCGTGAATTGAAGGCGCGCGAAACGCAGTATAAAAGCGACATGAAGGCATACGACAATATCATGAAACGCCTGATGAAGCAGGTTTCCAGCGCCGAATCGATTGCCACTAAAGGGGAACAGACTAAAATGACTACGCGTCACAAATTGAAGGGGGCACAGGAAAATCTGCTACTCGCCGGGGAAGAGTTGAAGCAATTTGAAGAATTGTTGGAATTGGAGGAATAGTATAAGATCGGACAGTTATCCAGACAATTGTAGATAGGTTTATTCCGAGATACGCAAGAAATAGAACTGGGATTATTTTCGGGTTCAACTCTAAAAATTACGAGAAATAGATCAGGTGCCTTTTTCTTCGAAATCTCTTATCGCAAAGCAAAACTTTGCGCATAAAAAAAGAGGCTGCCTTCTGGGACAGCCTCTTCTTCTATGGTTTCGGATATTATTTCGCTTAATCGGCGAGAATCACTTTTCGTATTTGAGAGTCGCCCTGGCTGTTGAGAGCTTTGATCAGGTACAAACCGCTGCTGAATCCTTGCAGGTCGATTACTGCCTGGCTGCCTTCAATTACACTGGTTTCAAGCAAACTT
>QKEH01000018.1 GCA_003252385.1 Bacteroidota bacterium
TGATCTATCAACGCCTTTTCCGATTTCCAGCTGGCACGTAACCGATCGTTTTCTTCTTTGAGGTTTGCAATTTCGGCACTTAATTCGTTTAGTTTTTTTGTATCGCCCTCACGCTTAATAGCTTCTCGCTCAATCTCCAATTGTTTCATCCGGCGCTCCAGCTCGTCAATCTCAGTGGGTACCGAGTTCATTTCCATGCGCATCTTGGAAGCGGCTTCATCGATTAAGTCAATGGCTTTATCAGGCAAATGCCGCTCGGTAATGTAACGGTTCGACAGCTCCACAGCCGCAATGATGGCCTCATCCATAATTCGAACTTTATGATGGTTCTCGTAGCGCTCTTTCAATCCGCGCAATATGGAAATGGCACTGAGTACATCGGGTTCATCCACCAATACAGTTTGAAAGCGACGTTCCAGTGCCTTGTCTTTCTCAAAATACTTCTGATATTCGTTCAGCGTGGTGGCACCAATCGCCCGCAATTCGCCACGGGCCAGTGCCGGTTTAAGGATATTGGCCGCATCCATGGCTCCTTCACCTTTTCCGGCACCTACAAGGGTATGAATTTCATCGATAAATAACACAATCTCGCCGTTGGCCGCTATCACTTCATTGATCACGGACTTCAACCGTTCTTCAAACTCGCCTTTGTACTTGGCTCCGGCAACCAACGCTCCCATATCTAGCGAAAACACCCGCTTACTTTGAAGGTTAACAGGCACGTCGCCTGACACAATGCGCTGCGCCAATCCCTCGGCTATGGCAGTTTTCCCAACTCCGGGTTCACCAATCAGTATGGGATTGTTTTTGGTGCGCCTCGATAAAATCTGAAGAATTCGTCGTATTTCTTCATCGCGGCCAATAACAGGATCGAGTTTACCGTTGCCCGCCATTTTGTTTAAATTGATAGCATAACGTTCCAGTGCATTGTACCCATCCTCTGCCGATGGACTGTTAACGGTTGAGCCTTTTCGTAGTTCTTCCACTGCCTTTTCAACTTCGCTGGCAGAAATACCACTATCTTTAAGAAGTCGGGAAACACCTCCTGCCAATTCCAGTAAGCCCAAGAGAATAAGTTCCACCGATACAAACTGGTCGCCTTGCTTTTGAGCTCTCTTTTGCGCAAACTGCAACACTTTGGTTGATTCGGCAGACAAATAAGGCTCCCCCCCTTCAACTTTGGGATACGAATCCAGTTCCTTATCAACCACTTTCTCTATAATGGCCTTATTGGTACCAATTCGGTTCAGTACGAAATCCAGTACCGAGCTTCCCTTATCCATAAGCCCATGAAGAATATGCCCCGGTTCTACTGCCTGGTGCTTTCTGTTCCGGGCCTCATGAAATGCACCTTCCAACACTTGCTGTGCCTTAATGGTTAAATCATTTGTATTCATACTAACAGGTATTTATGCTCCGAAAGACTAACAAAAGAACTACCAAAGCTCTCGAACCCCGACACAATGTCTAACAAGTTTACCGATTCGGCACAACACTATGGCTTAGAAGCCGGAATAATGACAATTCATCAGATTCTGTTCGCAGGTTTACGACAAAGTGCCAGCAATAATTTGAGATATTCAAAAAAAAGTATCCGGTTCTATTCCGCTTTTCGTATTTTTAGGCTAGCCATAGCAGAATGTGGCGTAACCAATGCATAGGATGTGCGTAGAAGCCCATTGCATCAACCTATAAACTCTTACCCGCCACCATGAGTGAGCAGATATTAAAGGCCTTAATGGAATTGTTCGCGATCATTTCGCGACCCAACGATAGCACAGCGGAAGGCACGGACCGGAAGGTTGTAGTCGAATCCTACCTGAAACGCATTCTTAACCAGGAACTGGTTGAGGGTTATATGGAAATTTTTGATAAGTTTTTCACCCGTCACCAAAGCCTGGTCAGTTCGCGCGGAGCCAAACGCATAGGACCCGACTCAGTAAAAATACTCCGGATTTGTGATCAGATTAACCGGGAACTCACACAGAAACAAAAACTGATCGTTCTTATCCATCTGTTTGAATTTGTCTATTCCGAACATGCCGGAATATCCGATCAGGAAGGCGAATTCATAGAAACTGTTGCCGACTCGTTTAATATTGAACCCGAAGAACACCATCTAATCCGGAGCTTTTGCACGTGCAGTTCCAGTACGGAATTGTCGTCGGGAAAGATTCTGACTATAAACAATCTGTCACAAAATCCTTCTCCGGTCAATAAACACCTGGAAGCAAAACAACTAAAAGGTGAACTGTGCGTTCTGCAATCGACCTCGGCTAATCTGTACTTTATCCGATACCTGGGCGATCGGGAACTTTACCTGAACGGCCAACTTCTTCACCCATATAAGGTTTTTGTATTCAACCCCGGGTCATCCATCCGCGACCATAACATTAAACCCATATACTACAGCGATATTGTTACGCTGTTTCATAAAGAGCAGCGCGACACCAAAATTACTTACGAGGTTAAAGACATCAGTTTCCGCTTTAAAAATGGAACCATGGGTTTACAACCCATGAGTTTTTCCAAGGAATCGGGAAGGTTAATTGGCATCATGGGAGCCAGCGGAGCCGGTAAATCCACCTTGCTTAACGTCTTAAACGGCACTTCCAAACCCACATCGGGAAGCACGTTGATAAACGGATACGATATTCACCATGAAAAAAACAAAGTCGAAGGGCTCATCGGCCATGTTTCCCAGGACGATCTGCTGATAGAAGAATTAACGGTATACCAGAACCTCTACTACAACGCAAAGCTTTGCTTTAGCAACTATTCCGAAGTTAATATTGAAGCCACGGTTAACCAAGTGCTTCAAAACCTGGGGCTGTTTGAGATCAAAGACATTCAGGTTGGTACCCCATTGAATAAAATGATTAGCGGCGGACAACGAAAACGACTTAATATAGCCCTGGAACTAATCCGCGAACCAGCCGTACTGTTTCTGGATGAGCCCACTTCGGGTCTGTCCTCGCGCGATTCAGAAAATATTATGGATTTGCTCAAGGAACTTTCCCTGAAAGGCAAACTGGTTTTTGTGGTAATCCATCAACCCTCGTCCGACATTTTTAAAATGTTCGATGAGCTGCTCATACTCGACACCGGAGGCTATTTAATTTACGATGGCGACCCTATCGACTCCATCATCTATTTTAAATCGAAGACTCATTACGCCAACTACAACGAGAGTGAATGCCATGTATGCGGCAATGTAAATCCCGAACAGATTTTTAATATAGTAGAGTCCAATGTACTGGACGAATACGGAAAGTTCACCCAACGTCGGAAGATTTCGCCAAAAGAATGGTTTTCTTTTTTCCATGACGAACTACGTGAACCCAAATCGAGCGATGAGATCAACCGCGAACTACCCAGCATCTCTTTTAAAATCCCCAATCGCATAAAGCAGTTCCGGATTTTTACCAAACGGGATATCCTCTCGAAACTAGCCAATACCCAGTACCTGGTAGTTAATTTCCTGGAAGCACCCTTACTCGCATTTATTCTCGCTTTCATTATAAAATATTATAACGAAAGTGACTCCAATGAGATTGGTTATACCCTAATGGGCAACAGCAACCTGCCGGTTTACATATTCATGTCAGTAATTGTGTCCATTTTTATGGGGCTTACCATTAGTGCCGAAGAAATAATAAAAGACCGTAAAATTCTCAAACGCGAAGCTTTTCTTAACCTGAGCTGGTCCAGTTATTTGTTCTCCAAGGTAATGGTGTTACTGGCTATCTCAGCCATTCAGGCCTTTTTGTATGTAACGGTGGGTAACAGCATCATGGAGATCCCGGGCATGTTTGTTCATTATTGGATTATTCTGTTTAGTTGTTGGGTAAGTGCTAACATTCTGGGACTGGTTATTTCTGACAGTTTTAAAACTGTGGTTACCATTTATATTCTCATCCCGTTCCTGGTAATTCCACAAATTATATTAAGCGGGGTAATTGTGAAGTATGAAAAGTTGAATCCCAGCATTTCGTCTCCTAATAAAATTCCGTTGTATGGCGAAATTATTACCGCTCGCTGGGGATACGAAGCACTGGCCGTTCATCAGTTTAAAGAAAATGATTACATGAGGTTGTTCTATTACCACAACAAGGTAATGAGCATTGCAGAGTACAAGAAATATTACTGGGTAAAAAACCTGGAAAATAAAGTTGATTTTCTGGAGAAATACCACGGCGATCCAAAACACAAAGACAAAGTACAAGCTTACCTGCGTCTGATTCGGAACGAAATTGCGCACGAACTGAACTACAACAGTACCATCCGGTTTAAACATCTTCAGGACTTATATCCCAAAAAACTCAACGATCAAGTTCTGGAAGCAACCAAAGAATACATACGCAAGATCAATAAAGTTTATATCCGAACCTACAACAAAGCCAGTGACGATCGCGACAAAATAATTCGCTCTTTTCAGGATACTGAGGAGAACAAGGAGCGTTTCATTCAGCTAAAACGCGATAACTATAACGACCGTTTGGCCGAATTTGTTGAAAACAGCAATGAGGCCGTTCGTATAGTGGAGTATAAGGGGCATCTCATTCAGAAAATTGACCCGATTTATCTGGATCCGGAGCATGGTTTTATAAAGGCCCACTTCTATGCCCCTCGCAAAAAGGTTTTTGGCACCTACTACAATACCTTTCTGGTAAATGCCGGAGTAATTTGGTTTATGTCACTCCTCTTATTCGTTATTCTATACCACCGTGGTCTCCGAAGACTTCTGGATGCCTTCGAGAATTTAGATCAACGCTTCAAAATAAAAGAACTCCTCAGGTAACGAACCTGTGGGCACTGAAAATGTTGAACTCCCAGGCTCTCAATTTCGATCTTCATTGAAATAAAAAAGGCTTTCGCCGGGTAGTACGAAAGCCTCTGTATTCGCAAAGAATTCGGTTTTCTAATCAACAATTTCAATCATCTTAAAAGGAACCCGGATAATAGACTCGTAGTCTTCGCCCGCCTCCAGCATATCTTCATCGTCTTCCTCGTAATGCCATATAATAAGAATTTCATATTTGTTCTTATGGATGGCTTCCAACTTTTTGAACACGTCCAAAATGCATTTGGAGGAACTGGTATTGAAATATTCTAAATGCACATCCACCACAGTTTTGTCTTTAGGTGCATGGGCATATTCTTCCAGCCAATCAACCAGGGGTTTATAAAATTCAATGGAATTTTCGGGAATTGAACGTCCCTTAATTTCGAGTTTTCCTGTATCCCCGTTAAAACTAACATTCGGAGTCTTCGCCGTTCCTTCTATAATAAGTGCTTCCATACCCGTATCTATTGGATCCGTTATATCAAAATTTGTAAATCGAAAAATGTATACTTGTCATTGTAGGGAAAAAAATGGCATTCCATTTTTTTTCCGGTTTTTCGGGCTATATCGACCAACCCGAGTCCACCACCACCTTTTGCTGAAATCCGCTGATGGTTGAGAATGAATTTATACATGTCTTTTAATTCCTCCTTGGAAAGGGAATTGATCTTTTCCACTTTTTCCTTCAGGAATTTAGTTTTTGTAGATACCACAAAGTTTCCTGTGGTAATCAGGTATTCACCGGAAGGATTCCTGGCAATTACGAGTATTCCAAACTTAGGATCTAAATCCTCTTCAATGCCATCGTGAGTTTCTTCGATATGGTGATATAAATTCTGCAAACTTTCAACCAGTACATTATAAATTTTCTTTCTTGTCTTGCCTTCCTCGTTGCCTTCCTCCAGTTTATTCTCCACAGCTTCAAGTACTTCGTTGATCAGATCGGATGTAATACTTCCTTTAAATGCTAAAAGAATATCTCCTTTACTTAACTCTTTGTAATATTCGGTAATGTTGAAGCTCATAGAAGCTTTGTTATCGGGTATTATGCTAAGGTTTGAACAAATATAAAAAAAATATCAAACGTACTTACTATATCCACCAGCTTGACTGCATTTCCGGAACAAGCCCTGATCGTATAGTTAAATATACTATAAATTGTTAAATTCTATGCTCATATGTTCCAACAATTCGTATTTGATTAGGGTTGTTTCGATTTGTATTTTTCTTTCTTGCTGCCGGAATACATCACATATCGATTCAGTCGGCATTCTAATGGGCCATTAAACAGGGTTTGCTTGTCGGCCGGACGCAAGCCAATAAACTTAAGTGCTTCCAGATTACTGCTTATGACCCAGACTTCGCTTCCTGAAAAACTTCCCTTCATAACATCTCCAATTTCTTTGTAGAACTGGACGATATCAGGTTTAATCAAACGCTGTCCATAGGGAGGGTTCAGAATGACCAACGATCTTTTCTCCACCTTGGGATACTTCCTGAAATCGATTCCCTGAAACTCAATATTCTTGTGCACCGCAGCTTCTTTCGCATTCCGCATGGCTATTTGAATGGCTTGTCGTGAGATATCGCTCGATATAATCCGTCCGTTCCAGGATCTTTCTTCCACACTATCAAAAATATCTTCCCACAGGTCGGCTTCAAAATCGGGACTGTTTTCGAACCCAAATTTCGACCTGAAAATACCAGGTGGGACATTGCGTGCTATGAAGGCCGCCTCAATACCCAGCGTACCTGAACCACACATAGGATCGTAAAAATCGGTATCTGCTTTCCACCCGGCAAGCAGAATCAGCCCGGCGGCCAGCACTTCGTTCAATGGAGCCTCAAAGTCGCCCTTCCGATACCCTCGTTTGTGCAACGATGCCCCTGAAGTGTCCACGGAAATGATCAGTTCGTTATTGGCCAGATGAACATTGATAAAGATATCCGGGTTGGTGGTTGCAACACTGGGTCTCCGTTTCGTTATCTCACGAATGCGGTCTACAATCGCATCTTTCACCCGTAGCGAAACAAAATGAGAATTGGTAAAAATGGTGGAATTCAGAAAGGAATCAACCGCCATGGTCATACCGGGCTGAACGTACCTTTCCCATTCGAATTCACGCACACGGGCATACAAATCGACCTGATTCTTTATGCGGGTTTTGATTACGGGCAGAAGGATCCTCAATGCTGTGCGCAGATACAGGTTCGAACGATACAGTAGTGCCTTGTCACCTGTATAACGTACGGCCCGGTTTAATATTTCAATATCACCCCCTCCCAGTTGTCTGATTTCCTTTGCAAGGACATCTTCCAGTCCGTGAAAGGTTTTGGCTACCATTTCAAATGTTTCATGAGTACGCTGTGTCATCCCGTTTTCTGATAATTATGTATATGATTGATGGCTGTTTGAAGCCGGGCTTCGTTTTCGCCGGACACGATCCGGTAATTCAATCCTGCCCGCAATAATTCATCTTGATATTGCTTATAAAGTTGATCGCGCATGCCCCCCCCATTCTCGCGAAGTACATCGGGAAACCAGGGTATATCGGGCCTGCATAGCAAATATAGTGCATTCGTAGTAGATTGAATGGATGCGTCGATCCACTCCGGATAGGAACCGTATCGCACAAGTAGCCATATTTTGGTTACTTCCAGATAGGTGTCAAAGAAAACCGGTTTCTGATTTTGTGGGACATACTGCTCCATCTGAGACCGCTGATGCCTGGCAATATGCAGGACATCGGCCTCGGAATAGGCACGCCCCAAATCCTGCAGGTATTCCCGGGCATATTCCGGAACACACAATCCATGAAAGTGCCACGCAAGTTGTTCTGCCAGCGTGGATTTTCCGGTTGACTCTGGTCCGGTAAGAATTACGAGCATAAACGTTGCATTTGAACCTGGTAATGCAATTTCCATTGTCGGTATCCGACTGCCGCCAGGATGGTATATGCCGAAAACAAGCCAACAGTAGGATACAACCCCTTGTACAGGTACAATCCAACTGAAACCAGGTCCACTACAATCCAGACCAGCCAGTGTTCCAAAATTTTCCGGGCCAGCATCCAGGTAGCGGTTATACTGAATGCTGTTGTAAAAGCATCCCATCCGGCAATATCGGAATTGGTGTAGTTCGAAAGAATGTAAAAAATGATGCCGTAAAATAGCCCCGACAGCGTCAGAAGTAGAATAACCATCCGGCTGGTAATACGGGTTACCGGGAGTTGCTGTTGATTTCGTTCTCGATCGAAGTACCAATGATACCAACCGTAGATGCTTATTAGCACATAGTAAGCATTTATGCCCATATCGGCATAAATACGAGCCCTATAAAATACGAACATAAAGAGAGCCGAAGAGCAAAGGCCAAAAAACCAGAGTCCTATCTTCTCCCGAATGGACAAAATCAGATAGATAAATCCTGTAAGTGTGGCCAGCAGTTCGATGTAATTGCCCTGAAGCCAGGATACCATAACGGGTAGAAAACTCAAATCCATCTCTAGTAGACGATTTTATCGGCATAATCGTGCCAATTCTGAAGTACCTCGAGCGCCCTTTGATACGTTACATTACTTTCATTAACCACCTTATAAAACTCACCGGAGGTCCATAAATCGCGAGCAATATAGGCTTTCAGAAGAGTGGCTATTCGTTCTTTGGAGATGGCAAATTCCGATTCGTTAAAAGGCAAATCTTTCGTTTCAGCATAACCGGTTAATTCCGCAAACAACTCATCCGTAATCTGATAGCCATTACAATAAAATTCAACACTCGGACATTGTTTAAGAATTTTATTCCGTTTTTTATCGACATAACTCAGAACAAACTGGTTCAATATCCCGGTTCGTACCAAATCGCGATAGTAGTTTGAATATCCCATGGTGTCAATGGGTACAAATATATCGGGCATAATACCCCCGCCCCCAAAAACGGTGCGCCCATTGAGCAGTGTCTTATATTGTAGCGAATCGGAAAAACTAACACTGTCCGAGTGCCACACTTCACCATGTTCAAACCGGTTGGCAATTTCGTGCCGGTAGGCATCACGATCGCTACTGTATGGCTTCTGAATTAAGCGCCCCGAAGGGGTATAATACCTTGCGGTAGTCAATCGAATCATGGAACCATCCAGCATTTCCATTTGACGCTGCACCAGTCCTTTTCCAAAGGAACGACGACCGATGATTACGCCACGATCCCAATCCTGAACCGCCCCTGAAACAATTTCACTGGCCGAAGCCGATCCTTCATCGATGAGAATGATCAGACGACCTTCTTCGAACAAGCCTTTTTTACTGGCAGGAAACTCCTGCCGGGGGCTTTTTAATCCTTCGGTATATACAATCAACTTTTCATCATCGAGAAACTCATCGGACAGGGAGATGGCCATATCCAGATATCCACCCGCATTACCGGTAAGATCCAGTATCAAATCTTTGGCACCCTGTTTCTTCAATTTCGCACCTTCTTCAAGGAATTCATCCAGGGTAGTTCGTGCAAAACGGTTTAGTTTGATGTACGCAGTGGTTTCGTTAGCCATATAGGCGGCATCCAGACTGTATATTGGAATCTTGTCGCGTTCAATGGTAAAAACCAACAGCTCTTTTACATGTCGGCGCTGAACACTTACCGACACCATAGTGCCTTTTGGGCCACGTAGCAAATCGTATACTTTCTCGTTGGTGAGCCCTACCCCTGCGATGTTCTCTTCTTCCACCTTCACAATGCGATCGCCAGCCATAATACCCACTTTCTCGGAAGGGCCTCCGGGTATGGCCGAAATCACAAAGAGCGTATCGTTGAGAATGTTAAAAGAAATACCAACCCCTTCAAAATTTCCCTGTAAGGGTTCATTCATCTTCTGAACATCTTCCTTGGTTATATAGGTTGAATGCGGATCAAGCTGCGATAAATGGTTTTTTATGGCTTCTTCCACCAAACCGGCAATATCCACCGAGTCAACATAGTAGTTATTCAGGTACTGAATAAACTGGTTATACTTCATGGTTTCGCGATACAACTGTTGTGCTATTGCGCTGTAACAAAGGAACAGGCTAAGGAAGAAGAAAAGGAATTTTTTCATAATAAAAGAGGTGACAGAGGAACAGGCTTAAAGCTAACAAATTGCAGATAATTATACTATTTATACAGCATAAATAGCCGGATGAGTCCGGCTATCCCTGATAAAACTATTGCTTGTTACTCCCATTCGATGGTAGCCGGCGGTTTCGAACTGATATCGTACACTACGCGGTTTACTCCACGAACATTATTAATGATTTTATTGGAAATCTCCGCCAGAAATTCATAGGGCAGATGCGACCAGTCGGCAGTCATACCATCGGTTGACGACACCGCGCGCAGTGCCACCACATTTTCGTAGGTGCGTTCATCGCCCATCACCCCAACCGATTGCACGGGAAGAAGAATGGCACCAGCCTGCCAAACCCCATGGTATAAGTTATGATCTTTCAAGCCTTGAATGTAGATACTGTCAACTTCCTGCAACAAGGCCACTTTCTCCGGAGTAATATCTCCTAGTATGCGAATGGCTAAACCCGGCCCCGGAAAGGGATGGCGATTGAGTATAATGTCATCAATTTGTAAGGCTCTGCCCACCCGGCGCACTTCATCCTTGAACAGCAGTTTAAGTGGCTCTACCACCTTCAGTTTCATGCGTTCGGGCAAACCGCCCACATTATGGTGCGATTTGATGGTGGCCGATGGCCCGTTAACTGAAACAGATTCAATAACATCCGGGTAAATCGTTCCCTGAGCCAGCCATTTTACATCCTGAATTTTATGTGCCTCCTGGTCAAAAACTTCGATAAAGTTTTTACCAATGCTTTTACGTTTCGTCTCCGGATCGGTAACGCCTTTCAGATCGTTCAGAAAGATGTGCTTTGCATTAACTCCGGTTACATTCAATCCCATGTGTTTGTATGATTCGAGAACTTTCTCAAACTCGTTTTTCCGTAGCAGTCCGTTATCCACAAAAATACAATGCAGGTTTTTACCAATAGCTTTGTGCAGAAGAATGGCAGCCACGGAAGAATCCACCCCACCTGAAAGACCCAGAACCACCTTATCCTTACCCAGTTGATCCTGAAGAGCGGCAACGGTGCTTTCCACAAACGATGCCGGTGTCCAGTCCTGCTTGCATCCGCATATAGAAACCACAAAGTTTTTTAACAACTCCAATCCCTGGGTGGAGTGGTACACCTCAGGGTGAAACTGGATACCGTATGTAGGTTCTCCTTCGATATGATAGGCGCCCACTTTAACGTCCCGGGTACTACCAATAATCCGATACTTTTCAGGTAAGCTAACTATTGTATCGCCATGCGACATCCACACCTGGCTTCCCGGGGTTATTCCTTCCAAAAGCGCGCTGGAAACATCAATATATTCCAGGTTAGCCCTTCCGTATTCGCGGTGTTTGGAAGGCAAAACCTCGCCTCCAAATTTCGAAGCCAGATATTGAGCCCCATAACATATTCCCAAAACCGGCACTTTACCTTTAATATTTTCCAAATGGGGTTCGGGATGACCGGCATCGCGAACCGAACAAGGGCTGCCGGATAGAATTACACCCCGCACGGATGAATTCGTAACATCCACTTTATTGTAGGGATGTATTTCGCAATACACATTTAACTCACGTATTCTGCGGGCAATTAGTTGCGTATACTGCGACCCGAAGTCCAGTATTAATATCATTTCCTGCACGTACTTCTTTTTTCTTGATTATTTCGTGCAAATATAGTTATTAATTGGTTTAGGAAGGCTTTGCCTGCAGCGCTTCTAAGAATTAAAACGCGACAACGGTACCTGAAACTGCATGAGTTCTCCGGCCACCGAAGTGTTGGAAAATACCGATTGAGCCTCGGCAAGTAGTTCTTCGTTACCCTTATACCGATTGGAAAAATGTCCGATAAGAAGTTGACCCGCATCGGACCATTGGGCCATTTGGGCTGCCTGCAAAGCAGTGGAATGTCCGGTAGCTTTGGCCAGTTTTTTATCGCGATCCAGGAAGGTGGCTTCGTGATACAACAGATCTACCCCTTTAAGCAGCGCCGAATTTTTTTTATATACAGCCGTATCGGAGCAATAGGCAAACGATCGCTGACGGTAGGCAGGTTCGGTAAGTTCATTGTTCAACAACAGGGTGCCGTCCTCCAGGTGAATATCGGCGCCACTTTTAACTGACTGTATCTGATTAATAGATAATGCGTGCTTCCTGATCTGATCGCCCCGGATATTCAACAAACGTTTCTTCTCTTTAAATAAGTAGCCAAAAGTAGGTACCCGATGTTTTAATGGAAAGGCAACCACTTCCAATACTTTATCCTCATAGACCATCTGGTTCTTTCGCTCTGTCAGGGGATGAAATTGGATCTCAAAGGATAGTTCCTCGGCAAAATGCGTGGTAAAAAATTTCAGGAGAAGTTCTAATTCCTGCGGACCGTAAATATGAAGTGGGTACTTCCGGCCCAGCAAGTTAAAGGACGAAAGCAATCCCAGTAAACCAAAAACATGATCGCCATGGATATGGGATATAAAAATATGATTAATGGTTGAGAACTTAATTTTTGCCTTTCTGAGCTGGATTTGAGTGCCTTCGCCACAATCGATCAAAAAAAAACGCCCATGCACATTAAGTGCATGAGCGGTAGGAAATTTAGTTGACGTTGGCAAGGCAGAACTACTACCCAGCACCGTCAGCTCAAATATCATGGATTCGAATCAGAAAATTAGCTTCTCGCAGTAGCAATCAGATCGACACCTTCCTCGATGGTATTGGTAATATTTAATACTGTATCGAGTTGGGAAATGGTAATCAGGCGTTCCACTGCATCATTCAGCCCGGTAAGTACGAACGTTCCGCTGGCATTCTTGCATAACCTGTTAGCCACCAATATGGCACTTAAACCCGATGAATCGCAATACCGGCATTTACTCAGATCAAGAATGATATTCTTTTCTCCATTACCCGATATGAGCACCAACTCCGATTTCAGGGTGGGTGCAATATGCGTATCCAGTTTTTCTTCCAGTACCTGGATTAAAGTGTGATTGTCTTGCTTCTCTATTTTGAACTCCATATTGAAAAGTTTTTATAAATATATTACTTTTCAGTTGAATCTGAACTTTTTTCTGATTTTTGTTTTTCAGCATTTTCCATCTCTTCCTTCAAAGCAGCCAGGTCAGATACATCGCCCAGAGTGGTTTTCTCTAAACTGGCTTTCAGTTTCTTAGTTGCTTTTTTGGTAGCTGCAGAAGCTGCCTTTCTTTCTGCCTCTTCGGCCGATTTTTGATCTTCCTCGAAGGCTCTTGTATGTGAAAGTACGATTTTCTTGGCAGATTTTGAAAATTCTACTACTCTAAATGTGAGTTTTTCATCCAATTTAGCAGTAGTTCCATCTTCCTTCACCAGGTTACGGGGTGTTACGAAGCCCTCAACACCATATTGAAGAGCCACTACTGCACCTTTATCCATCACTTCAGTAATGGTTCCTTCGTGATCGGATCCAACGGTGAAGATGGTCTCAAATACATCCCAGGGATTCTCTTCGAGTTGTTTGTGTCCGAGGCTCAAACGACGGTTTTCAACATCGATTTCAAGAACCACTACTTCAATTTCATCGCCAATGTTGGTAAACTCGGCAGGATGCTTGATTTTCTTAGTCCAGGACAGATCCGATATATGAATTAATCCATCTACGCCTTCTTCAATTTCCACAAACACTCCAAAGTTGGTGAAATTGCGAACTTTAGCGGAATGCTTGGAATTGATAGCATATTTTGACTGAATATTTTCCCATGGATCGGTTTTGAGCTGTTTCATACCCAGTGACATTTTACGCTCTTCGCGATCGAGGGTAAGAACCTGTGCTTCCACTTCGTCGCCTACACTTAGGAACTCCTGTGCGCTGCGCAGGTGTTGCGACCAAGACATTTCAGACACGTGGATAAGACCTTCAACGCCGGTAGCAATCTCCACAAATGCACCGTAGTCGGCCATTACAACCACTTTACCTTTTACTTTGTCGCCCACTTTAAGATTGGCATCCAGTGAGTCCCATGGATGAGCGGTAAGTTGTTTCAAACCTAAAGCGATACGTTTTTTATCGTCATCGAAATCCAGGATAACTACCTGAAGTTTCTGGTCGAGTTGAACGATTTCTTCGGGATGATTTACGCGACCCCAGCTAAGGTCGGTGATATGAATAAGTCCGTCCACACCACCCAGGTCGATAAATACACCGTAGGAGGTAATGTTTTTGACGGTACCTTCAAGAATTTGCCCTTTCTCAAGTTTGGCAATGATTTCTTTTTTCTGTTGTTCCAGTTCGGCTTCGATAAGTGCCTTGTGCGATACCACCACGTTTTTGAACTCCTGATTGATTTTAACCACTTTGAATTCCATGGTTTTTCCTACAAAGATATCGTAGTCGCGGATCGGCTTAACGTCGATTTGCGATCCGGGCAGGAAGGCTTCAATTCCGAATACATCTACAATCATACCGCCTTTGGTACGGCATTTAATGTAACCGGTAATAATTTCATCTTTTTCAAGCGACTCGTTAACACGATCCCAGGATTTAAGGGCACGTGCTTTTTTATGCGAAAGCAGCAGTTGACCTTTTTTGTCTTCCTGGCTTTCTACAAATACTTCCACTACATCGCCAGGTTTCAGATTGGGGTTGTAACGGAATTCATTTACACCCACTACACCTTCGGATTTGTAACCAATATTGATTACCACCTCGCGTTTGTTCAGGGAAATTACGGTACCATTTACCACTTCGTTTTCTGCGATGATCGAAAGGGTTTCGTCGTACATTTTAGCAAACTCATCGCGTTTACCGCCGGAATACATAGCGTTCTCGCTGGCATAACTATCCCAGTCGAAGTTGGGATCGGGTTGCGTGGCGGCAGCAGGTGCGGTTCCTTTTTTGGTTGAAGATTTCGGTTTTTCTACCTGGTTTTCCTGAGCTCCAGCAGACAGAGCTTGCTCTTCTACTGATTTTTGTTCTTGTTCTGACATTTAAAAATCAATTAATTAATAAGTTAGACATTATATTGCTTATAAATCAGGCGGCGAATTTACAATTTTAACCCTTAAAATGCCAGCTATTCATCAAAATAATCGACCCTTCGAGGTCAAGCAAAGTGAATTTCCATAAAAAAAGAATGCATTTCGGTTTTTTTTTATGGGCAGCACCCCTATTTTTGGCTTCGAAAAAACCAACCACGATTCAAAAGTGTAGCATGTGAGCTGCTGCCTTTAGGAATCATCAACTAAATGAACCACTAAGACAGCGTATTATGAAAATAGCGATCATCGGCACAGGATATGTTGGACTGGTTACCGGAACCTGCATTGCCGAAACCGGAGTTGACGTAGTATGCGTTGACATTGATGAAAAGAAAATTGAGAATCTAAAAAAAGGTATTCTGCCTATATATGAACCGGGTTTAAAACCTTTGGTAGAACGTAATGTTGAAAAAGGACGTTTGAAATTCAGCACCAACCTGAAAGCCAATATCGATGGATGTGAGGCCGTATTTATTGCGGTGGGCACTCCTCCTGACGAAGATGGAAGTGCCGATTTAAAATACGTACTGGCCGTAGCCCGGGAAATTGGTGAATCCATGACGGATTATCTGGTGGCAATTACGAAAAGTACCGTTCCCATAGAAACTTCCAGAAAGGTTAAAAGTGCCATTCAGTGCGAACTGGATAAACGCAACTCCAAGCTAACTTTCGATGTGGCATCGAACCCTGAGTTTTTAAAAGAAGGATCGGCCGTAGATGATTTTATGAAGCCCGATCGGATTGTAGTGGGTGTGGAATCGGAACGTGCTGAAAAAATTATGAAACGTCTCTATAAGCCGTTCATCCTTAACGGGCATCCCTTACTTTTCATGGATATTCCTTCGGCCGAAATGACCAAATATGCAGCCAACTCGCTACTGGCAACAAAAATCAGTTTTATGAACGATATTGCCAACCTGTGCGAAATTGTTGGTGCCGATGTAGATTCGGTGCGTAAAGGCATTGGATCCGATCCGCGCATCGGATCAAAATTCATCTACCCTGGGGCAGGTTATGGCGGGTCCTGTTTCCCGAAGGACGTAAAAGCCCTGGTTAAAACCGGTTTGGAGCGCAACTATCCCCTACGCATCCTGGAAGCCGTAGAAGCCGTGAACAACGATCAGAAACAGGTGCTTTTTAATAAGCTGAACGATTATTTCGGCGGACGGCTTGGCGGCAAAGTAATTGGCCTATGGGGCCTCTCCTTTAAACCCAATACCGACGACATGCGCGAAGCTCCTTCACTTAGCTTAATTGAGAAACTGACAGAAGCCGGAGCCACCGTAAAAGCATACGATCCCGTTGCCATGGAAGAAGCCAGCCGTATTATGGACAATACTGTAGTCTACTGTAAAGAAATGTACGATGCAGCCGACGAGGCAGATGCCCTGGTTCTGATTACCGAATGGTCGGAGTTTCGCACCCCCAATTACAGTATATTATCCAAACTATTAAAGAACAGGGTAGTGTTCGATGGCCGTAACATCTACGACCCTTCAGAAATGCAGGAAAACGGCTTTGACTACCACTGCATTGGACGCCCCAAAAGATAATTTTTCCGAATGAAGCGAATAACAAAAAAAATTCTGGTGACCGGTGGTGCAGGCTTTGTTGGCTCCCACCTTTGCGAAAGGCTGCTAAAAGAGGGGAATGAAGTAATTTGTCTGGACAATTACTACACCGGCTCCAAACGCAACATTATCCATTTGTTGAACCATCCCTATTTCGAACTGATCCGTCACGACATTACCTCGCCATATTTTATCGAAGTAGATGAAATTTATAATCTGGCTTGTCCGGCATCGCCGGTGCATTACCAGTTCAATCCCATAAAAACGGTAAAAACCTCCGTGATGGGTTCGGTGAACATGTTGGGATTGGCCAAAAGGATTCATGCTAAGATATTACAAGCTTCGACCAGTGAAGTGTATGGCGACCCAGATATTCATCCCCAACCGGAATCGTACTGGGGCAATGTAAATCCCATTGGCCGGCGTTCCTGCTACGATGAGGGTAAGCGTTGCGCCGAAACCCTCTTCATGGATTATTACTATCAGAATAAGGTTAGGGTAAAGATTGTGCGCATTTTTAATACCTACGGCCCCAAGATGCACCCCAACGATGGCCGTGTGGTATCCAACTTTATCATGCAGGCACTGCGGAACGAAGACATTACCATTTATGGAGATGGTTCCCAAACGCGCAGCTTTCAGTATGTCGATGATTTAATTGAAGGCATGATAAAAATGATGGCCACCCCGGATGATGTTACCGGCCCGATCAATATTGGCAATCCCAACGAATTTACCATATTGCAGCTGGCTCATGAAGTAATCCGCCTGACCGGTTCCAAATCCAAACTTATACATAAGCCCCTGCCTGCCGATGACCCCACCCAGCGCCAACCGGATATCACCCGGGCAAAAAATATCCTGAACTGGCAGCCTACCATTCAACTGGAAGATGGCCTAATAAAAACCATAAATTATTTTAAAACCCATGTATAATTATTTAGTATGAAAGGCATTATACTGGCCGGAGGTTCCGGCACCCGGCTCTACCCAATTACCGGCACCATTTCAAAGCAAATACTTCCGGTATACGATAAACCCATGATCTACTACCCGCTTTCCGTACTGATGCTGGCCGGAATACGCGAAATACTGGTCATTAGCACCCCGGACGATCTGCCATTGTTTCAGAAACTACTCAACGACGGATCGCAGTTTGGACTGCAGATATCGTATGCCGAACAACCCCGGCCCGATGGCTTGGCGCAAGCTTTTATTATCGGCGAAGAGTTCGTAGGTAACGATAAGGTATGTCTGGTCTTGGGCGACAATATCTTTTACGGTCACGGTTTTGGAAAAGAACTTATTAAACTGGCCGATTTCGAAGATGGAGCCGTAGTGTTCGGTTACTATGTGAACGACCCGGAACGCTATGGAGTGGTAGAATTCGATAAGGAACTAAGAGCCATAAGCCTGGAAGAAAAGCCGGTCGAACCCAAATCGAATTATGCCGTTACCGGACTGTATTTCTATAGCAACGATGTAATTCAGAAAGCCAAAAATTTAAAGCCTTCGGCACGAGGAGAGCTGGAGATTACCGATCTCAACAAGCTTTACCTGCAAGAAAACCGCCTCAATGTGAAAATACTGGGACGGGGCATGGCCTGGCTGGACACCGGCACCCACGAAAGCCTGGTGCAGGCATCCAATTACATTTATACCATTGAGAAACGCCAGGGATTAAAAATATCATGCCCCGAGGAAATTGCCTTTAAACGCGGTTTTATTGACCGTGAACAACTAATAAAACTGGCCACTCCGCTGAAAAAGAACCAGTACGGCCAATATCTTTTAAAACTGGCCGACAATAAAATTATCACCTTCGACTAAGCTACCGTATGCAAGTAATAAAAACATCGATCCCCGATTTAAATATCATTGAACCTAAAGTATTTACCGACAGTAGGGGTTACTTTTTTGAAGCCTACAACCAGGAAGTTCTTGAAAAACAAAGCATCACCTACAGGTTCGTACAGGACAATCAATCCAAATCAGGGTATGGGGTAATTCGAGGATTGCATTATCAGCTAAATCCAAAAGCACAAACCAAACTGGTACGAGTACTTGAAGGAACCATTTTTGATGTAGCTGTAGATGTGCGTCAAGGCTCTCCCACTTTCGGCCGCTGGTTTGGGGTGGAACTCTCGGCAGAAAACCGCAAACAGTTGCTAATCCCAAAAGGCTTTGCTCATGGTTTCGCCGTATTGAGCGAAACAGCCGTAGTGCTCTACAAGTGCGATGAACTGTACGCCCCGGAATGCGATGCCGGCATCCGATTCGACGACCCCACATTGAATATCAACTGGGGTATTCCTTCCAACAAGATCGTTCTTTCGGAGAAAGATAGCAAGTTGCCAACCTTCAACGATGCCAGGAACAACTTTGAATTGTAATTCCCCACACTTCAACTCTTGCTGTATCCAACTTAATTCTCCAATACCGCATATTAACTTCTTTAATTCAATAGTATGAAAACTATCTGGGTTGCAGGATCAAAAGGCCAACTAGGCCGAGAAATAGAGCAACTGGCAAAGAAGAACTCCAACTATAGCTTTCAGTTCACCGATATTGAAGAATTGAATTTAACCCGGCGTGAAGCCGTTCTGGAATTCGTAAATCAGGAACGCCCCTCGTACATTATAAACTGCTCGGCCTATACCGCTGTAGATAAAGCCGAAAGCGATCGTGAAGCTGCTTTTTTAATTAATTGCACCGTCCCCGAATTGCTAGCCGAGGCGGCACAATCCGTAGGAGCTGCCCTGGTTCATGTTTCAACCGATTATGTTTTTGATGGAACAGCCTCCTCTCCGTACACCGAAGAGGCTACCCCCAACCCGCAAACCGTATATGGCGAGAGCAAACTATGTGGCGACACCAAAGTACTTGCCCATAAGCAGAACCTGGTAATTCGGACCTCGTGGCTGTATTCGGTGCATGGCCATAATTTTGTTAAAACCATGCTTCGTCTGGGTAAGGAACGGAACGAATTGGGTGTGGTAGCCGACCAGTGGGGCTCTCCCACCTCGGCTGCCGACCTGGCAGCTGCAATTCTTACCATGATAGACAAAATGGAAGTTGGCGGTAATCAAGTTGGCGGCATCTACCATTATTCGAACGAAGGCAGTTGCCATTGGGCCGACTTTGCCAGGGAGATCATGCAGCAGGCCGGGCTGTCCTGCACCATCCGGGGAATTACCACCGCGGAGTACCCCACTCCGGCCAAACGACCCGCCTATAGTGTAATGAGCAAGGTTAAGGTAAAACAGGTATTCGGAATTTCCATACCCGAATGGAAGGATAGCCTGAGAAAAGTAATCAGAGACTTCTAGCTACATCCGCGCCTTACTGCCTAGCTGGTGGCTTCGGCAGATTTGTGCCCATCCTGCCTAAAAAGCTTTATCTATCGGGTAAATTGCCTATACACCAGGCTAGCTCGTTTCTTTCAACCATGCATCAAGCAGTTGGGGATCTAACACATCAGAACCAAAGCTTTCCTGTAAACGGACAAACGGAATTATAAAACCACAACCGTTCCTGAACTCCGAGCATCCATACGCCTGACGCCCCCGCAACAGCGTTCCTTTGCCGCAGGCAGGACAACTTAAGGTTTTAGGGCTTTGCGTAACAGCGGGTTCACTGGCTGTAAATTGCACCGTCCCATCTTCGGAAAGAGACAGCATGCCATCCTGCCTCTTCCCATTTACAACCAGACCTTTAATGCTGCGGGTTGCCCTGTTTTGAATAAGAGACTCCACCTGCTTTGTCGTCAGTTTCTTCTCAAAAAGAATGAAAGGTAAAACAAACGAACAGCCCTCCTTATAGCGACTGCAACCATAGGCCGTTTTTCCTTTCAAAACAGCTCCTCTGCATAGCGGACATAGCATGGCACCCCCGGAACTTTCCTTTTGGGTATCCTTTGGTTTTGCCTCCTTCACCTCATTCGCAATGGCAATGTGCCGGCCTGTTTCTTGTTTCACTTCAGCCACCAGACTGGTAACCATGTGCTTCATTTCGTCCATAAAGGCACCGGCCTCGTATTCGCCTCGCTCAATTTTACGAAGTTTATTTTCCCACATCCCCGTGAGGGCAACGGATTTCAACATTTCGTTTTGTATCGTATCAATCAGCCCGACACCTGTTTGGGTAGGTACCAGATTTTTGCGCTGGCGCACAATGTACTTCCGTTTAAAAAGTGTTTCGATAATATTGGCGCGTGTTGAAGGGCGGCCAATTCCATTTTCTTTCATCGCCTGACTCAGTTCCTCGTCGTCAACCTGTTTACCGGCAGTTTCCATGGCGCGTAACAAGGTGGCCTCGGTGTACAACTTGGGTGGCGAAGTTTCTTTCTGTAGAATATCGGGTTGATGCGGCCCCGATTCATTTTCCTGAAATTCCGGCATCACCTGATCACCCGGATCACCCGGCTCGACCGGCTCCGAAGAATTTTTGGGATACAAAGCCCTCCAGCCCTCATCCAGGATCACTTTTCCGGTAGCCTTAAACTCGTGGCCAGCCACCTTGCCCAGCACGGTGGTGTTGGAAACGGTACAGTCAGGATAAAATGCGGCTATAAAACGCCGCGCAATGGTATCGTACACCTTTTTCTGTTCGAGCGTCAATCCGCCGGGTTTTACTCCGGTAGGAATAATGGCATGGTGGTCGGTAATTTTGGTGTCGTCGAAAATACGTTTGGGTTGAATGATCTTCTTGTCGAGAATCCGGGAGGTAAATTGAGCATATGGCTCCATTTTTCGCAAGATACCTTCGATCTTGGAATACATATCGGTAGGCAGGAAGGTGGTATCGACCCGTGGGTAGCTCACCATTTTTTTCTCGTACAGCGATTGAATGTATTGGAGCGTATCCTCGGCCGAAAAATTGTGTTTGTTATTGCACTCCACCTGCAAGGCCGTTAAATCGAACAACTTTGGGGGCTGCTCTTTTCCCTGTTTGGTAGAGCAGGACACAATGGTGAATACTTCGGCTTTGATTTGTTCGATAACCAGATGAGCTTCTTCAGCACTGGAATACCTGCCTTTGGTAGAATTGAACAACACATTTTTGTAGAGGGTTTTAATCTCCCAAAAGGGTTGCGGAACGAACTCCTGAATTTCCTTGTAGCGTTGCACAATAAGCGCCAGTGTGGGCGTTTGTACCCGACCCACGGAAAGCACGGCCCGGTTTTGACCGTACTTCAGTGTATAGAGGCGGCTGGCATTCATACCTAACAACCAGTCGCCGATAGCTCGCGCATTGCCGGCAGCAAAGAGGGCGTTGTATTCGGAGCCTTCCCTGAGATGGTTAAAGCCCTCCAAAAGAGCTTCTTCGGTAAGCGAAGAAATCCACAATCGTTTCATGGGCAGTTTGGACTGTGCCTTTAACAGCACCCATCGCTGAATGAGTTCTCCCTCGATGCCCGCATCGCCACAGTTAATCACTTCTGCGCTTCGAGCCACCAGCTTTTCAATAATTTTAAACTGTTTGGCCACCCCGGTATTATGTGGAATCAGTTTTATTCCAAACCGGGACGGAATCATGGGGAGTGCATGCAGATCCCAACGTTTCCATTTGGGGGTGTAATCGTCCGGATCTTTCAAGGTACACAAATGGCCAAAAGTCCAGCTCACATAGTACCCGTTGCCCTCAAAATAGCCCTCTTTCCGGGATGTTGCCTTTAGAATGGCGGCAATCTCTTTGGCTACACTGGGTTTTTCGGCAATACACAATTTCATAGGCTTTGCTTTGCGGGGCTCAAAACTAAGAAAAACATAGAGCCTAAAAAACAATAAATTGGCTGCTTCGGAGAATTGTAATCATTCAACCTGAATTAACAGAAGATACAAATTAGGGGTTCCTGAGCCATATGGCACAGGCTCTTCGCTGTAGGTTCTCTACCGCCTACGATTACGAATTGCACTCTTGGCTGAGCTGGTTATACAAGCGTCGGGTTTCTTCCACCGGAATACCCAACTCTGCCCCCATCCGAAGAAGAGTTCCTCCAAATAAATCGCCTTCGTTTTGCTTCCCCGGGGACTCCACATCACGCTGGTAGGAAGTCTTAACCGTAAAGGGAAATTCCAATGCTTTATTCAGCGACGTTTCCACAATATTAACAGGTAGAACAACATGCTTTGCATTGGCCAGGGCCTGAATTTCGAGCATCACCTGAAGTGTAGCACGTTTTAGTTCCGGATCGGCCAGTACCTCGCCCAAGGTTTTACGAAACGTGGCGGCGACCAATCCAAAAGCGGCAATAAACATGTATTTTGACCAGATAGCCACTTGCACATCTTCCCGTTTCTCCATGCTAATATGAGCTTCGGAAAACAGGTTCAACAACGGGTCGATTGAAGCCTGAGGCTGCAGCGGATCGCTTCCGCAAAGGATCCGGCAATTGCCGCCCTCCTGCCGGATCACACCGGGACTTTCGATATGAGTACCCACATATACACAAGCGGGTAAAACCTGTCCTTTCCGATAGTATTTCCGGATGCGTTCATAAATATCCACCCCATTGAGCAAGGGCAGTACCATCGAATGATCGGCAGTTATGCCATCCAGCAACTTTGAAACAGCATCCAAATCGTAACTCTTTACCGAAACCACCACGATATCGCAAATGGGAAGATCATCTACGTTATCGGTGCATAAGGCAGGTTTCACTATCAACAGTTCTTCACCGCCATTCTTTTTCAGCATGAGCCCATTCTGGCAGATTGCTTCCTTGTGAGCCCCTCGAGCTACATAATAGATGTTATGCTCTTTTCCTAAATAGTGAGCTGCCAATCCACCAAAGTAGCCTCCCACTCCTCCCACTCCAAAAAAACAAATATTCATTGTAATCTTCTTTTCAGTTTTATCAATCGGTTATTTATGAAACCTCCGGTTTTTCAGGATTCAACCTCAGGATTCTTCCGTAAAAAATCACTCTTTTAAGGGTTTGAGAAAATCAAACAGGCAGAATGGTCATGGATGAAAATTACAGAAACCGAGGAAATAACCCAAAAAAAAGCCGCTCCCGGTCGGAAGCGGCTTTCTGTTTTTATACCCAACAGCTTAGATGATGGCTTCCATAGCTTCCATAGCTTCGCGCAGTTCGGCTCCAATGAGCTCCACCGGATGGAAACGAATGGCTTCATTAATGGAAATAAGTTCTTTATTATCCACATGAGCATCTTTGCCCTGGTTGAAGTTTTTACCAATTACATTGGTGTCGATTTTACTCATGAAATCGGCCAACAGAGGCTGACAAGCATGATCGAACAAGTAGCAACCGTACTCGGCGGTGTCGGAAATAACACGGTTCATTTCGTACAGTTTCTTCCGCGCAATGGTGTTGGCAATCAACGGAGTTTCGTGCAAACTTTCGTAGTAGGCCGATTCTTCCTTAATACCTGCCTCGCACATTACCTCAAAGGCCAGTTCAACACCGGCTTTTACAAAGGCAACCATCAACAGTCCATTGTCGAAGTATTCCTGTTCGGCAATTTCCATGCTACCGGCAGGTGTTTTTTCGAAAGCGGTTTCAGCGGTAGCGGCACGCCAGGTAAGCAGATTTTTGTCGCCGGCAGCCCAGTCCTTCATCATGGTCGATGAGAAAGTTCCGTCCATGATGTCGTCCATGTGTTTTTCGAACAGGGGACGCATTACAAATTTCAGTTCCTCGGCCAGGTGGAACGCTTCAATCTTAGCGGGGTTCGACAAACGATCCATCATGTGGGTGATACCGCCCAGTTTCAGGGCTTCTGTGGTAACTTCCCAACCGTATTGGATGAGTTTTGAAGCATAACTGGCGTCAATTCCCTTTTGAATCATTTTATTGAAGCAAAGAATGGAAGCCGATTGAAGTACACCACACAGAATGGTTTGCTCTCCCATTAAATCCGATTTTACTTCGGCAACAAATGAAGAGTGCAATACTCCGGCTTTGTGGCCGCCTGTACCCACACAGTAGGCTTTGGCAATTTCCAGGCCATCGCCATGGGGGTCGTTCTCGCGGTGAACAGCAATAAGAGTGGGTACACCGAAGCCACGAAGGAACTCGGCACGTACCTCGGAAGCAGGCGATTTGGGAGCCACCATGATTACGGTCAGATCCTCGCGGATGTCCATACCTTCCTCTACAATGTTAAAACCATGAGAATACGACAGGCAAGCGCCTTTTTTCATAAGCGGCATGGCTGCCTTTACCACAGGAGTGTGGTATTTATCTGGGGTGAGGTTCAGAACCAGATCCGCCTTCGGGATCATTTGTTCGAAAGTACCTACTTGAAATTTATTATCTACAGCATTCTGATAGGATACCTGTTTCTCAGAAATTTCCACCTCGCGCAATGCGTAGGAAACATCCAGGCCGCTGTCGCGCATATTGAGCCCTTGAGCCAATCCTTGTGCTCCACAACCCAGTACTACAATCTTTTTACCTTTCAGCTTCTCTACGCCATCGCTGAACTCCGATTCGTCCATGAAGTCGCATTTGCCCAGTTGTTCGAGCTGCAAACGCAAAGGAAGCGTGTTAAAATAATTAGCCATTTTGTTTTATTGTTTTAATGATTACTTGAAATTACTTACCTCCATACCGGCTTGCATTGGGCGTATTCACAACCCCTGCCAACACATAGTTTTTCATGTCGATACAGGATTGAACCAAATCCAAAACCGGTAAGATGATGCAAATGTATATACAAAACCCCTGCACTTCGAGGGCAAAATACATTTATTTTAGGTACTTTTCATGGATTCTTTCCTGAACTGCACCGGAGTTTTCCCTGTTGCTTTCTTAAAACACTTAGTAAAATACGATTGATCATCAAAATTCATGATGGCGGCAATTTCGCTAACAGACATGTTCGAATATCGCAAAAGACGCTTGGTTTCAAGAATATATTTCTCCTGCAACAATTCCGAAGAAGTACGTCCGGTCACCTGACGAACCATCTGGGTTAAATGATTCGGAGTTACTGCAAGCCGGTTGGCGTACTCCTGTATGCGAAGATTTTTTTGGTAGTTTTCCTCGATTAGCAATAAAAACTCTTTGACCAGTATGTGTCCCTTGCCCGTTTTAAAAGGCATCAGTTCCCGGGGATATAATTGCTCGCAGCTCAGCAGAATCAAGTCCAACAGGGAGCGCACCAAATCCTCCGACCCACTGTCGCCCTTGCGCATTTCCATACATCCCCGCTCAAAAAGGCCACGAATAAACGGGTACTCGGCCTTATCGCGTAAATCGAGAGGTGGATTGGTACGATCGACCGAAAAAAAGAAGGGATACTCCAGTAAACGTTGTTTCTGGTTTTGATTCATCAGGTAAAACTCGGCCGTGAATAAAAAAATATACCCGCCAATATCATGAGACAATTCGAGCTTATGAGCCTGTCCCGGTGACATAAAGAACACGCAGGGCGGTTGAATTTCGTAGCGGTTATTGTCAATAATATGAAAACCACCCCCTTGATGAATACAAAGCACCTCGTAAAAATCGTGCCGGTGCGGATACGAAACCCTGAAATGCCGGTTGGCGTCAAAAATTTCAACCTGATAAAAAGTGTCGCGACTATCGCTTGAACGAAACTGATTGAGACTGTAAACCGGTATTTTATGATTTTCCGACAAGGCGACACGCATTAAAACCGTAAAGATACCAAAATACACTACTTTTGAGCAAATACTCGCTATGACTCCCCGGAAGGACAAGATGGAATTGATCCGCGCGACGTACTACCCATTACTCTTTATTGCCCTGCTCTGGCTGATAAAAGGAATTGAAACCGCATTCGGACTTGATTTTTCTGAATATGGAATTTATCCGCTCAACGGGAAAGGATTGCGTGGCATCGTGCTTTCGCCACTAATTCACGCCAACTGGGGTCACCTGACCAACAACAGTGTACCCTTGTTGGTACTGGGCAGTATGCTATTTTACTTTTATCGCCCGATTGCCGCGAGGGTGTTTTTTCTTTCCTACTTCATTCACGGTTTTTGGCTGTGGTTTTTTGCCCGCAGTTCGTATCACATTGGTGCCAGCGGACTAATTTATGCCCTGGGGGCTTTCCTTTTTACATCAGGGGTTCTTTGCCGCAACACCAAAATGCTGGCCATTGCCCTTGTAGTAGCTTTTGAGTATGGCAGTATGGTATGGGGAATATTCCCCAACGATGAACACATTTCCTGGGAAGGTCACCTCACCGGTACAGTTGCAGGAATTGTTTTAGCAGTCTACTTGCATCCGCATGGTCCCAAACGCAACATTGGCAACTGGAAAAACGACATGCCCGACGAACCTGATGTTCCACCCGAAGAAGCCTACTGGGACACTGTGGACGAATTAGACGACTACGAACGAAAATTGGTTGAATAAACACCGGTTCAAGTTCTTACAAAAGCAGTAAAAAAACAGTATATTCGGGCGTCTGGTTTTGAAAACAATCATGACCAGCTAATTAACATATGTGTTATTGCCTTCTGTTCAAAAAGAATACTAACTTTATGTAAACTATACACCGGGTGTACCAATCTTAATTTCAGATGAAAAGAATCTGTATACTGGCAACCATCACACTATTGACTTCTCTTATGCTTCATGCACAAGCGTTGGAAGAGTTAGAAAAAAAGATAGCCGCAGACAACCACATACAAACAAAAACCCAGTTCGATTACAACTACATCGCAGGCAAACCCGAAGCAAACGGTTTGAAAACCATTCAGACCAAATACGACCACAACGGCGATATTGTGCAAAAAAGCACCTATACGAACAAAGGTGCTGAAAGTGGCAGCGAAATATACGAGTACGATTCGCGCGGAAACCGCACTTTGTACGAACGTACCGGCAGCAGCATTTACAAAAAAACCAGCCAATACAACGCCAACAACGACCTGATACTGGAATCCGGTTTCAATGGCAGCGAGAATTTCAGAAATGAATTTCATTATGATGGCACTAAAATTGCCTCGGCCAAGTACACCCAGGGCGGCACTACCACACAGGAAATAAAATATACCCATTCGGGGAATACCGCAACTGCCAAAGTTTATACCCAGGGAACAACCCATAGTGCCACCCTGGTCATGAAGTACGACAACAAGGGAAATCTTTTGGAAGAGATCACCCAAAGCCCGGACGGTCGCGAATTGGAAAAGAAAACCTACACCTACGATTCCAATTCGAACCTGACGGAAGAAACAAAAAACCAGGGAGGAGAATTCGACTATCGGATTATTTACACCTATACTGCCAAAGGTTACCCCAAAGAAGTTGCAGAAGAAACCCGGGTAAAGGAAAAACACACCAAAAAGTTATACACTTACGACAGCCAGGAAAACCTGATAAAATTTGAATGGCGCCGCAACCCCGATGAAGAATTCAACCGAAAAACCTACACCTACGACACGCGGGGAATATGCCTCTCCGAAGAAACCTGCTACCCAAAAACCAAATTTATGCGATTGGCTAAATTTGAATACACTTACTACTAATTGCTCCATGCATGTTACTGCGCGTTCATCCGGAGAATCCTGCTCCCCGACATATTAAACAGATAGTGGATATTTTGCATCAGGGAGGTGTCATTATCTATCCAACCGACACGGTATACGGATTGGGTTGCGATATCACCCAGTCCAAAGCCATTGAACGAATTGCCCGAATTAAAGGCATTAAACCCGAAAAATCCAATTTTTCGATTATTTGCTACGACCTGAGCCACCTGTCAGCCTATACCAAGCAAATAAGCAATCCGGTCTATAAACTGATGAAGCACTATTTGCCCGGCCCCTTCACCTTCATTTTGCCGGCCAGCAACCAAGTGCCTCGTATCTTTAAGTCGAAGAAGAAAACCGTAGGAATTCGAATACCCAACCATCCTATTCCTCTTGAAATTGTGAAAGAACTGGGCAATCCAATTCTTACCACCTCCATTCACGACTACGATGAAATACTGGACTATACTACGGACCCGGAATTGATCCACGATAACTTTAACCACCTGACCGATTTGGTTATTGACGGAGGCTATGGAAACAATGTCCCATCTACCGTAGTAGACTGTACCGTGGATCCACCGGAAATTATTCGTAAGGGATTGGGCGTTTTTGATGTTTAGTTGTTCAACCTGCCAGACTTCTATTGCATCCACTGATCACATGCCATTTGAAAACCAAAACAATGTTTCAGGCAAGAGTATGAATTGAATAATAATCCCGCGCTAAACCCGTTAAAACTGAACATTCCCCACCACAAAATGTATATTTCCCACCCCATTTTATTTCTCCCAATTCAATCTCTACTATGTCAGCCATCGAAAAAACGACACTGATCAAAAAAAGCCGACTGTTCACTAAATACTCCCGTTAGATGGTATCAAAGATGCTTAACTTTGTTCCAAGTAAACACTACTCCTATGAAAAGATTGTATGATATGGCATGGTTGATGAAGTTACTTAAACTTTACAAGTTTAAGAATACACTTCCGGTTCTGGATTTGCTCGTAACAGTGTTCTCCTATTTTTTGGCTTATGTTGTGGTAAACATCATTGAGCGATGGTATTTCACCTTTACTATGGAGTATGTATATATGCTGCTGCTGATTGTTCCTACCTGGGCCATCCTGCTTCGGCATTTGAACCTGGCTACAATACCACGTACACGAACAACCCTTTCCATATTTTTCAACTTACTGAATTTTAACTCTATTGGCTTCTTCCTGATATTTGTTTACAAACATATTTTCGATCTGGAAGTATTCAGCCACTACATGATTATCTCCTTCTCAATAATCAACATGCTTTCGCTGTTTACATTGCGCATGGTAACCTACCGCGTATTCAAGTACTTCAGGGTTAACGGGCATAACATCCATAACGTAATTATCTTTGCCGATGACGAATCGGAAGAGCTAATTGCAGACATTCTGCATCACAAAGAGTGGGGATTTCGCATCATGATGGTAATTTCCGACTCGAATAAAATTCGCAGCCGCTTCGCAAAACAATTACGCATTCTTCCCGACAAAATATCCATTCGGGAATTAATTAAAGTAGACATCATTGACGAAATTATCTACTGCAAAAAAGAAGTTAACCAACAAAAAATATACGATCTCATTGAAGCCAGTGAAGAAATAGGCGTCATATTCCGATTGCAATCGGATCTATCGCCCATGAGTTTTACCAATGCCTATTTAACCGAATTCAACGATCAGTCGTTCCTAACCTTCAACCACGCTCACCGCAATCGCTTTGCGATGATCTGGAAAAACGTTATGGACTTCTGGATTTCGTTTGTTGTAATTTTCTCCCTGTCACCATTTATGTTATTTATTGTATTGGCCATAAAACTTTCTTCGAAAGGGCCGGTAATCTTTAAACAGGAACGAGTGGGATTGCGCGGGCGAAAATTTTATATCTACAAGTTCCGCACCATGGTACAAAATGCCGAAGCCCTGAAAGCGCAACTAATGGCTCAGAACGAAAGTGACGGACCTGCCTTTAAAATTAAAAAGGATCCCCGAATAACCGCCATTGGGCACCTGCTGCGCAAAACCGGACTGGACGAACTACCCCAATTGTTCAACGTACTTAAAGGCGAGATGTCGCTAATTGGACCTCGTCCGCCACTACCTTCGGAAGTAGCACAATACGAGCGTTGGCAACTTCGCAGACTATCGGTAAAACCTGGCATTACCTGCACCTGGCAAATTATTCCGAACCGCAACGACGTGGTCTTTGAAAAATGGATGAGATTAGACATGCAATACATCGATAACTGGTCGCTCAAAGCTGATTTTATCCTCTTCTTCCGCACCATTGTCAGCGTTTTTCGTGCGGGCGGTCACTAATCTCCTGCCGCGCGCCATATTCATCTCAAAGATGTGCAAATTACACAACAGCATAGCCCTCCTGTTCTGTTGTGTAATTTGCATTTTTAGCCACTTGCTTTTTTAGTTCCCTCTGTTAACTTTGTGCTTTCACATACTCATTAAACCTATGCGTAAATTTATACTATTCTTGTTAACCACCCTTAGTATGATTGGGTGTACCCCTACCGAAAAACTAAAGTATGTGATCAACACGGAAGAATCAAAAAACGAATATACCTCCGTACGTTCCGAGAAGAAAATTCAACCGTATGATTACCTCTACATCAAGCTGTTTAGTTTGGATCCAAAAACATCGGAAATCTTCAATGGCCCAACATCTCAACAATCAGACGCCGGCGTTCAGTTACAATCCTATGAGGTTGACTATGAAGGTTTTATATCCTTTCCGTTTGTTGGCCGAATACAGGTTAAAGACCTCACTATAGAAGAAGCCCAGGTAAAATTGGAAAAAGAACTTACCAAATATCTTTCCAATATTTCGTTACGGGTTCGTTTTGTGGGCAACAAAATTACAGTAGTAGGCGAAGTAACCAGACCTGGAAATCTCACCTTCTTCGATGAAAAGATCAATGTTTTCCAGGCACTGGGTCTTGCCGGAGATGTGGCCGTTTATGGCGACAAGACCAATATCACCCTGCTCCGCGAAAAGGATAATAAAACCCATTATGTCTACCTCGATCTTACCGATAAATCCATTGTTGGGTCTGAATACTATTTTTTACAGCCTAATGATGTGTTAATTGTTAA
Organism: Bacteroidota bacterium; assembly: GCA_003252385.1. Classification (GTDB taxonomy): domain Bacteria; phylum Bacteroidota; class Bacteroidia; order Bacteroidales; family UBA10428; genus UBA10428. The sequence goes on from QKEH01000018.1 coordinate 31,150, forward strand.
TCCTGTAAGGCAGAAATACCGTCAGTATCAGGATCGCTCTCTGATTTTTGCTGTTATTACCTCAATAAGTTCATTGACCATGGCAGCATATTTCTACAATCAAATAAAATAGAAACTATCATGAATTTCTCCGAAGAAGAATTCCATCAGGAAATCAATTATAAAAAGATTGTACATCGTTTTCTGGGCTTTAAAAAGCTGTATATACTTTCAGCTATAGCCTGTTTGGTGTTTGCATTTGTCTATAACAAAACCGCCAAAGTACTGTACGAAAACCAAACCAGCATCATGATCTCCGAAAAGGATAAAAATCCTTTCGCAGGAGGAAGCGATTTTATGTCGGGCATGGCCATGTTTTCGGGACAAAACAATATCGACAACGAAATTGAGATATTGCAATCGTTCTCGCTGGTAAAAGAAGCGCTGCAACGCATGGAAATAAAAACCAGTATTTTCAGTTACGAAAGAACCATTTTTTCCAACTGGTTGGAGAATACCCCGTTTGTCCGGAAGGATGAGGAGTACCATAATTCGCCCATACGCATTATTGTAGACCCAACCGTTGACCAGGCAACCTATCTGCCGTACTACATCGAATTTATCGACGATAACAGTTTTACTATTTACACCAAAGAACAGGACGGCCCGATTGCGATGTTTAACTATATCGACGATCAGGTAACCGGATTGAAACCTTACAAATACCTGCGCTACAAGTACAATTTCGGACAGGAAATAACCACTGAATTTTGCAGTTTCAAGATTGTAAAAACTGAAAATTTCGACCGACAGTTCACTAACGACCGTGCATTGTACTTTTTCATGCACAATACAAACTTCCTTACTTTCGACTACCAGGCATACCTCAGCGTAGCTCAAATTAACCAAACCGCCTCCATTGTTAATTTAAGCCTGCAGGGAACCAACTACTACCGGGTAACTGATTTTCTTAATTCGCTCAGTTCGGTATTTCTGGATCGTAACCTGCAAAAGAAAAACAACGCTGCCGCCAGTACCGTTTCGTTTATCGATGCCCAGATTTCGGAGTTTAAGGATTCCCTTTCCACCGCCGAAAACAGCCTGAAAAACTTCCGGACCTCGCACCAGGTTATGGATTTAAGTTTCCAGGGCCAGCAGGTTTTCGAGAAACTCGACAACTTGGAATCGGAACGGGCCACCCTGAAAGAGCAACAAAGCTACTACGTGTACCTGCGTAACTATTTCAATAAAAACAAAGACATTAGCGACATGGTAGCCCCTTCGTCCATGAAAGTGATGGATCCGATACTTTCCAACCTGGTTACAGAACTGATTTCGATCAATGCCGAGCGGGTTAGCGCTCTGGGTGGCGGCCAAAGTTCGGACAATATCCTGTTAAAAAATTATAACATACGAATTGACAACCTAAAGAACACCATTCTGGAAAATGTTAACAGTTCTCTGAATACACTTCAGTCATCGCTCAACGAACTCGATTACCGGATCAACAAACTATCGGGTCAAATATCGATGATGCCAAAAACAGAACTTCAACTCAAAGGGATCGAACGTAAATTTGAACTGAACAACTCCATTTACACCTTCCTTCTTCAGAAGCGATCCGAGGCTCAGATATCCAAAGCTTCCAGCATGCCCGATTACGAAGTGATAGAGCCGGCACGTGCCATAACGCCCCAACCTGTCTCGCCAAAGAGTGCACTGAACTTTGTTATTGCTCTCTTCCTGGGCTTTATGCTCCCTACCGTGTACATACTCGTCATCGACTTCTTCAACAACCGGCTTTGCGATGTGGAAGAAATTGAACAACTGGCAGGAAAACCGGTATTGGGCAAAGTATTCCGCAACTTCCGTCGCACCAACCTTATTGTGGCGCAACGCCCCAATTCGTCAGTAGCCGAATCGTTCCGGAGTGTTCGTACCAACTTCCAGTTTTTCGACCAAAGCGGAAAAAAACAGGTGATACTCTTCACTTCATCGTCCAGTGGCGACGGAAAAACCTTCTGCTCCATCAACTTTGCTTCGGTACTTGCTCTTAACGGCCATCGTACCTGTATCCTGGAATTTGACCTGCGCCGCCCCAAAGTACATCAGGAATTTGGTGCCAGCAACATGATTGGTATCAGCTCGTACCTGATTGATAAAGCAGTGATTGACGATATTATTCTGCCGACTGAGATCGAAAATCTTGATCTGATTTCTGCAGGCCCGGCGGCACCAAACCCTGCCGAGCTGATTTCGTCAGAACGTACCACCGAGTTTATCGAAACACTCAAAGACATGTACGATTACATTATTATTGACTCGGCACCAGTGGGAATTGTTTCGGAAACCTACCTGCTGATGAAACACTCCGATGTAAATATTTTTGTAGTTCGTTTGGAAAAAACCATCCGGGAAGCATTTAAAAATGCCCTGCGCGGAATGAAGCACAATGGCTTTGACAATTACAGCCTGTTAATTAACGACCTGAACATACGCAAAGAGTCCTATAAATACGGATACGATACCAAGTACTATACCGAAGATCACGGAGGATTCTTTAAACGAATGTTCCGAAAATTACGACCGGCTTAGAATTACAGGTCATCAAATAAAAAACAAAAAGTCTTGCCAAATAGCGAGACTTTTTGTTTCAGGTAAGAAAAGTGACTTTCAATTAAACTTAAATTCCTTTTTTGCGGGATACTTTATAACAAGGTGCTACTTTATTTGTAAAACATAGCACATAGCCCGGAATTAAGTTTATTTTTGTGCTTTGTTTTCATGGTTTTGGTTTTTGGGAATAATGCCGGCGTCCTCCCCTGGATCCGGCATTCCCTTTTTTGCTTTCTCTACAGACAGCCAACCATCCTGGCACACGTATCTCCTTCTTCATTGTTTGCCGGCTGTCACTTTCTTCGTTACTTTTACATGTATGAGAACACAAACCGTGCTTCAACTGGCAGATATCCATGGTGCTTATTATTATATTGAAAAATTGCGCCATACCATAGAAAATATCGACCTCATCCTACTCACGGGCGACATTACCCACTTTGGCAATGCCGATGAAGCAGATCGAATTGTAACCCAACTGGAAAGAATTTGCCGACAAATTGCAGGAGTTACGGGAAACTGCGACCCGGGTGATGTGGATCGTTATTTAACTGAACGCGGTATGAACCTTCACTCCAAGGTTGTGGAGTGGAAGGGCTACTATTTAGCCGGACTGGGTGGTTCTCTCCCCTGCCCTGCTAGCACGCCCAATGAGTATACCGAAAACGAAGCAGCTAGTGTATTGCAACACCTGTCAACCCTGCGCCCTAAAAATGCTCCATTTCTGCTGGTTTCGCATCAACCTCCATATGGAACCTTAAACGATCGGCTGGAGCATGGCGAGCATGTGGGCAGCCATTCTATACGAGCATTTTTGGAGCAACACCAACCACTGGCTTGTCTCACCGGCCACATACACGAAGGAATAGGTGCCGGATACCTTGGCACCTGTGCGGTACTAAATCCGGGGCCCTTCCGGCAGGGAAGGTACGCTCTGCTCACCTTCCAAAACGAAAAACTGGACAGGATCAGCCTGAAACAGCTCCCGGATTGACGTGATCCAATCCCGAATACGCCATATCAGGAAAGCACTTGAACAATGTTTCTGTCGGGAGATAAACGAACACCGGTTTGGCCTTTGCTCGGGTAGTGCGTATTATGCAACACATACCGGATGGCTTCTTTGCGGGCAAGGTCTTTATTGTTTCCACGAATTACCACCCAGGGCGATTGGGTATTGGCCGTGTATTTAAACATTTCCTCCTTATAAAAAGTATATTCGTCCCATTTCAGCTGCGCCTGCAGATCGACTGTGCTCAATTTCCACTTTATCAACGGGTTGGATTTTCTTTCTTCAAGTCGTTTTTTCTGTTCATCGTGATCGATGGAAAACCACAACTTGATGATGCGCACACCATCGCGAATGAGCATGTCTTCCAACAGAACCACCTGTTTCAAAAATTCCCGGTATTGAAGGTTGCTGCAAAATCCCATAACCGGTTCCACTACGGCCCGGTTGTACCAGCTACGGTCAAAAAAAACCATTTCGCCCGGATTGGGAAGGTGTTGAATGTAACGCTGAAAGTACCATTGTCCCATTTCCAGCGGCGTGGGCTTATTAAGGGCAACAACCCGGTAAAACCTGGGGTTCAGGAAGCGGATGAAACGCATTATGGCACCACCTTTTCCGGCACTGTCGCGCCCTTCGAATATAATCAATACCCGCTTGTTGTTTTCTTTGACCCAATATTGCAATTGGATCAGTTCGGTTTGCAGGTTGATGTACTCCGGATCGTGTTCTATTGCGTGCAAGGCCATAGACATTGCATCAATGCGCTTGGGGTGTATAGCTCATAATCCATTCGATGTAATTGGCACCCGTAATGGTTTCTTCAAGAACAAATCCGTTTTTCGAATAGAAGTGTTCCAGGGTGGGTTCCTCAATGGCCAGCCAAAACGGTCTTTCGGGCATCTTTTCTTTAAGGCATTGGAGCCATATGGAGCCCAGGTTTTGGTTTCTCCTGTTTGGTGATACCCATAAGAAACCAACATACAGATAGCCTCGTCCCATCCACTTTTGCGATTTGGATTCGTTGCTCATAATATCGGGGGCGTACTTTCGGAACACAATACCCCCCGCCACCACTTGCCCATCGTCATAAAGAGAGTAAATGGTTGCATAGGACTCGTGATCGCCCCAAACAGGTTCAATTTCAACCCTCCAGTCGTCCGGAAGGATATTGAAAAACCGTTCCGGATCCTTTTCCCTGATAAAAGTTGCCATAGGTTCTGAATTACAACAATCCCCAGGACCAAAGGCGGTCGGAGTCTTCGAGCCAGCGATCTCCTATATCGGTACGGTAGTATCCGTTATTAACAATCACATTATTAATGCGCTTGTACATAACATGCTGGGCATCTTTCATGGTTATACCGGTACCCGTTACCAGCAATGGCACCCCGGAGTCGCCGGTTATCAGCCATTCGTTCTCGATGCACTTTAAATGCATGGGATGTAAACCTTCCTTCATTTCTTTCTTAACTACCACCACGGCATCTTTCGAGAACAGATTGAAGGTTTTCCTGTCCTGATACGGGAAGGGAGGCACTACAATGAAAGCCCCTACCTGGAAGCCCTTTTTGGTTTGAATCTGAAAGTCCTTACCCTGAGCCAATTTATAAAGGAACTGCCCCATGGGTTCGGTAATGCCGGCTCGTTGAATTTGGATCTGCGGATAACCAAAACGTGAGGTAAACTCCAGCGGATAGATACCATTGGCATTTACGATGCAGTTCAGGTCGATGTGCCCGATAAAATTATCTTTGGCCAGGGTATTTTCAAATTTTTTCAGGGTTGCATCGAAAATGGGATTGTCATTTACCCAAAACATGGAAGTACCCATTTCGCCGGTTGAAACACCCAGTTCTTTGGGAAAAAGCTTTTTATGCTCAAAGGTGATGTTGATCGGCCGTAAAAATTTCTTCCCGTTGAAGTAGGCGGCTACCGAAATCTCAACCCCTTTCACTTTCCGTTGCAATTGGAACTGACCCATGCGGTCGCCCCAGGATTTCTCGTAGGCTTTCAATACCCGAATAATATCCGAACCATCGTCTTCGGTTCCCACAAATAACAACTGCTTAAGTTCCTGAATTTCGCCCGAAGGTTTAATCACATAGCTGTTTGGATTTTTCTGAACGTAGTTTATAGCTTCATGAAAGGTCATAAACTCCTTGGACATAATGGTTTTAATTTTATGTCTTTTGAGCTCCTCCTGACCAAAATAACGATCCAGCTCCAGTCGGTCGGAATATTGCGTACCCCCTACCACCAGTTTGCCCTGCTGACGCAATTTTTCGGCCGGTTCGCCATAGCCGGTATAGTCAAAAACAACCAGGTCAGCCCAATCCACGTTCTTTTCCCAGTCTCTTACCTTGGGCACAAATCCATACCCGATTTCATTGGCCGATTTATCAGCAATAAAAAATTTAACTTTATTGCCCTCTTTATGAGCCGCATAGGCCAAATCAAGCGTTTCTCCCCATTTTGATACGAAGAGTATCTTCGTCGGACTCGTCTTTTCTGTTTTCAATTTTGCGCTGTTAGTGTCCATACTATTGCTGAAAGCAATAGGATTTGTTACCAATGCTCCGGTAAAAATGCAAATCGCCATTGATGTAAAGGGTCATTCGAATTTTTGTACATAGTTTGCAATCAATTTTTTTCACCTCTTTCCGAGTTCACATTCCGATTTAAGAAATCCTCGTGATTTTGTCGGACAGTATAGCCAAAATTCAATCCCTTCAGCAAAGTTATTTTTACTCATTAGACCCCGGCACGAAAATTAGTCACCTGGATTAGGACACTTTTTTTAAAAGATTTTCGACCCTTACCAAGGCACTTTCTACCTAACGTTTATGAACCAGGCTTTTAGCCCCTATTGCCACGTTAAAAACTACGAGAAACTCGCACCCCTTCCTCCTGAAATCCACCTATACCTACTACAAATACCCACCCGGTAATTACGTTGATGCACTCTGTTAGCAGGCAGCCAGGGGTGCTAATTTCACCTCACAAAATCAATTGAATCAACCAGGGAAAGATGAATGCTATAACAGGCTCCGGCAGCAGCGATGAAGAACTGATTCAGCAACACACCGAAGGAAATACCAAGGCACTAAGCGTGCTGTACTCCCGATACTACGATAAAGTTTACCACCGATGTTTGTCGTTCACCAAGAACAGAGACGATGCATTTGACTTAACGCAGGATGTATTGCTGAAGGCTTTTAGTAAAATTTCGTCCTTTAAAGGCAATGCCCGGTTTTCGACCTGGCTGTATGCTATTGCCCAAAACACCTGTATTACGCATGTTTCAAAAATGAAGATGCTGCATTTTGATGACCTGGCTGCCCATTACCAACTCATGGACGAAAGTTCGGACAGCGAAGCATTGCAAACCCGCGCCGATTTTGAAAATAAAGAACTGAAACTTCAGGAGATGCTGGCCTCCGTTTCGGAACTCGACCGCGATTTTCTGCACTTAAAATACAACCGGAATTACTCAGTGAAAGACCTGCAATTGCAATACCAGCTATCGGCAAGTGCTGTAAAAATGAGATTGTTACGAGCCAGGCAAAAGGTAGAGCAGTGTTTTTACCAAAAAGCCGTCTAGCACTGACGCTGCCGTTTAAAGTTTTTAATGACCCTGTAATTCCCAATATTATACCCGTTTCAATTACCCGTGAAGGGTTTTGGCAACATGGAAAATGCAGCAACGGATCAGCTTACCATACACTTTAGGAAATCCAACCTTTGCTGATGGCATATTTGGTCAGGCCTACATTGTTGCGCACCCGCAATTTCTCCAACAAATTCCGGCGATGGGTATCCACGGTGCGAATACTGATAAAGAGCTTATCTGCAATTTCCTGATTGGAAAATTCCTGAGCAATCAGCTTAAGCACCTCAATTTCGCGCGGTGAGAGGGGAACATCGGCCAGCTTTTTTTTCGAGCCGGCGGGGCGGTGCAACTGTTCAATGAGGCTTGAAGATACTTCGCGGCTAAAATAGCTATCGCCATTGGCCACACTCTTAATGGCCGTAAGCAACTCATCCTTTCCGGCGTTTTTCAGGATATAACCCGTAGCACCTGCCTCCAATGCCTGAAGTATAAAATCATGAAGTCCTAACATGGAAAGTACCAGAACATGAATCCCGGGATAGTTTTTCTTAAGCCGGGCTGTGGTTTCGATACCATTGGGTGTACCCATGTCAATATCCATTATGGCTACATCGATCTTGAATTTGCCGATCATTTCCAAAACCTCGGTTCCAGTGGAAGCTTCGGCCACCACCTGAATTCCTTTCTCCTTGTCGAGAAGCGATTTTATGCCATCGCGAAAAATCTTATGGTCGTCGGCAATCAATACATTAATCTGAGTCATGGTTGTAAAGTGTTAAAGCGGTATTTCGATGCTGGCTACCGTACCTTTATTGGTAACCGAGTCGAGGATGAACTCCCCGGCGAGCATGCGCACCCGGGTATCTATATTGATTAGTCCAATGCCAAAATTTTCGGGCAGAAGGTTTTCTTTGGAGAAGCCTTCGCCATCGTCTTCCACCATAAGCACCACACTTTCTTTGTGTAAGATAAGTTGAACCAGAATGGTCTCTGCTTTCGCATATTTTAATGCATTGGTGAGCAGTTCCTGTCCGCAACGAAAAAGATTCAGTTCAAGATCGTGATCGAGACGAGTCTCCTTTTTCATGTTGGTGTAAAACGAAATGCCGGCTTTCTTCGATTCGTTCATACGGTACACCAGGTTTTCAAAAGCGGCATTCAGCCCAAACTCATCGAGCAGCCGGGGTACCAGGTTGTGCGAAAGCATGCGCAAATGCGTGGTAATGGAATCGATCGACTCGCTGATGTTATCCAATACCTGGGTTTGCACCTGCGGATTTTGTTTGTGCAACTCATCAATAAACGACTCGAGGGTGAGTTTGATATAAGAAAGCACCGGGCCAATACCATCGTGAATTTCACGCCCAATGCGGCGTTGCTCAATTTCCTGCCCTTCCAGTATCGCCTGAATGGAATTGGCCTCCATCTCCTTTTGCTTGCTAATGTCTTCAACGGTAATCAGATAACCATCAGATATCAAACGTCCGTTGATGTTGTAGTAACCATCGCCAATAATCAGCGACTCCAAATGAAACGGATCACGAGACTGATTCAGGCACTGATCCAGTATTTCAAAGAATTCCGGTATGTCTTCCACCAGGGGAAGCAGGTGAGCATTTTCGTGCGAGGTGGCATGAACAGCCAACCCCAGATATTCGCTGAAAAGTTCGTTGGAAATTTTTAACTTCCCCGACAGATCAATAACCGCCATGCCAAAAGGTATGTTGCTGATAAATCCTTCGAGGAGTTTATTGGACTCGGTACTTTGTAACTGCAGCGTTCTCATGTACAAGGTTTGGGTGCAAAAATACATATTCTGTCAGTAAAATGACCGAATATTGTACTGCTGCCTTTACGGGTAAAAACAAAATGCAGAAAACGATGCAGGGAAAGAAAAAAACACCGTTTCGACACAAAGGATGAAGGATAGGGATACTGAGGACGAAATTTGTGTAACTGACCGTAATTTAATTCATTATGAACACGAAAACTAAAGGCTTCGGCACGGCGCCAGTCTATTTCACCGCCATTTCCACCATATTAGGCGCCATTCTTTTTTTACGTTTTGGTTTTGCGGTGGGCACGTTGGGTTTCTGGGGAGTAATTGCCATCATTCTGTTGGGGCATCTGGTTACCCTACCCACAGCACTGGCCATTTCCGAAATAGCCACCAACAAGCGCGTTGAAGGGGGTGGGGAATATTTTATCATATCACGCTCCTTTGGGCTTAACATTGGCGCTACCATTGGTATTGCACTGTACATGTCGCAGGCTATTAGTGTAGCATTTTATATTATTGCTTTTACCGAATCCTTCGAATTCTTTTTTAACTATGTGGGCGATCACTTTGGTTTTATACTTCCGAGACAGGCCATTAGCATTCCTGCCATGTTGGGGCTTGCGGTGCTGATCATTAAAAAAGGTGCTGGTATTGGAGTGAAAACCTTATACGTTGTAGTGGCTATACTGCTGGTTTCCCTGGTGCTCTTTTTTCTGGGCAGTACGACCCATGGCGAAGTTTCGGAGTTCTCGTTATTTTCGGCTCAGTTTCGGAATATTGATAAATTTTTCACGGTTTTTGCCATTGTATTTCCGGCATTTACCGGCATGACTGCCGGTGTTGGTCTGTCGGGCGACCTGAAGAACCCGGCCAAATCGATCCCTTTAGGTACCACATTGGCTACCCTAACCGGAATGATCATTTACATGTTTGTGGTGTACAAGCTGGCTCATTCGGCCAGCGTCGAAGATTTAAGCAACAACCAACTCATTATGGCCAAAATTGCTATTGGCGGGGCTATTGTTATCCCCCTGGGGCTGGCCGCCTCCACCCTTTCATCGGCTATCGGATCCATAATGGTAGCTCCGCGTACCTTACAGGCATTGGCCGTCGACAAGTCCTTCCCCTCCGATCGGATCAATAAATGGCTGGCGCATGGCTCGGCTAAGGATAACGAGCCCATTCATGCTTCAATAGTTACTTCGGCTCTGGCCCTGGTGTTTGTTGCCTTGGGCGATGTGAATGCTGTTGCCGAGATTATTTCAATGTTCTTTATGGTAACCTACGGATCGTTGTGCCTGATATCCTTCCTGAACCATTTCGGATCTTCGCCCTCGTACCGGCCTTTTTTTCGCTCCCGTTGGTACATTTCGCTCATAGGCACCATGGTATCGGTTTGGGTAATGTTTAAAATTAATGCCACCTATGCCTTTGGTGCCATTATCATTATGACGCTGATCTACATTTATATTAATTTCTACCACAAAAACCGAAGCGGACTGGAAACCATTTTTGCTAACACCATTTTCCAGCTGAACCGGAACCTTCAGGTGTACCTACAAAAAGCAGGAAACCGCAACGTCCAGGGCGAGTGGCGCCCCAGCGCGATTTGCATCACACAGGATTCCTTCCATCGGAATACCGCCTTTAAGCTACTGAACTGGATTTCGTACAAGTACGGCTTTGGCACGTATATCCACCTGATTGAAGGCTACTATTCGCGAAAAACCTACGAACAATCGAAAGTTGAACTGCAACGACTTCTGGAACGTTTCGAAAAAACCGATAACCACGTGTATGTCGATACGCTGATTTCTCCCTCGTACACCTCGGCCGTAGCCCAAACTATACAGGTACCGGGAATTGCCGGTATGGAAAACAATATGGTCATATTTGAGTACGACCGTGCCGAACCGGTACATCTTCAGGAAATTATCCAAAATTTTTCGTTGGTTAACGCCGGTCAGTTCGACGTATGTATTATCGGGTCGGGACGAAAACAGATTGACTACCAGGAAGGTATCCACGTATGGATTAAAAGTTCCGACACCGCCAATGCCAACCTGATGATTATGCTGAGTTTCATTATGACCGGGCACCGCGACTGGCAAAAGTCCAATATCAAAATTTTTGAAACCTGTAAACCCGAGAATTTAGCAGCCACGCGCCAAAATATGCGGCAACTGGTGGTTGATGGCCGCCTGCCCATAACCATGAAAAACATCGAAATTATTCCCGAAAAGGAAGGCGTCCACATTAAGAACCTAATCAATGAAAAATCAGCCGATGCAGGATTGACCATTATTGGTTTCACCGGAGAACTGCTCAAGCATTTTCAGGAAAAACTTTTTGCCGACTACGACGATTTGGGAACTATCCTGTTTGTGAACTCCCACAACCAAAAAGCCATTGAATAACCCCATTAAAGTATTAACTTCTGTTGTGCCAACGGTCTGGGGATATCTCCCCTGACCAATACCAGCAAAAGGTTCGATTTTTCGACCCAAATGCATGTGACCAAAGTTCAGGAATCAGTCTAACCAATAATTTGTACTATATTTCAGAAAAAAAGTGCTGTCCTTCTGAAATCGACGGGTTCCACAAGCAACTGGTAGCCACATAAGCTCGGACGACAGGATACACAACAGTGCTGCTGCCTCTAACAGGCTGTTGCCACGAAGTAGGCAAAAATAAAATAGGAACTAAAATGAGTATACTATGAGTAAGGTGATGACAAAAGAAACCCAGGATGGTGGCATTTTGCTGAAACTGGTTCATGAAGGAATCCTCAGTGGTGCCCTTGCCGGTGAATTACACGAACGCATTGCTCCCTATATTGCGGAACACCAGGTAATCGAGATTGATCTGAACGAGGTAGAACAGATGGATGACGAAGGCTATGCACACCTGTCGGAAATAGTGAAACAAGCCAACGAAGCCGATTGTTTTCTCACTTTTATGAATGTACACGAAGCTCTGAGCGAAATAATTGACTCCTTCAACCTCGAGGAGGAAGGATAAAACCACAACAACAGTAACATTACATGAAGAATACGTATTTTGATCTGATTGAGCAAACCTATTATTTTCCACAGGAAGGTTTCGATTTGCGCGATGGAGGACTGACTTTTCACGGCGTGTCGCTAAAACATCTTATTGAAAAACATGGCACTCCCTTCCGTTTTATTTATCTCCCCAAAATTGGCGATCAGATAAAAAAAACACGTAACCTGTTTAACCGTGCTATCAAGAACGAAGCCTTTAAGGGACAGTACCATTTCTGCTACTGCACCAAGTGCAACCACTTCTACCATGTAATCAACGAAGCGCTCAATCACAATGTCAACCTGGAAACCTCATCTTCCTTTGACATTGACCTGATTCTTAATTTGTTTGAGAAGAAGAAGCTGGACAAAAACCGTATTCTTATCCATAACGGATACAAAACCGACGAATACCTTGATAAAATTGTGGCTCTGCAAGAGGCCGGATTTAAAAACTCCATACTGATTTTGGACAGTATCAGCGAATTTCAGAAGCTGGCTAAGTACAAAACCAAAAAGCCCATTAATATTGGCCTGCGAATGGCCATTAACGAAGAAGCCCAATCGGCCTATTACACCTCGCGACTGGGTATTTCGCCTGCCGAAATACTCACTTTTTACAAGAAAGAGATCCAGGACAACCCGAAGGTACAACTCCGTATGCTGCATTTCTTTGTCGACTCGGGTATTAAAGATACGCTGTACTACTGGGGCGAATTTCAGAAAGCCCTTAACTTGTATGTAGAACTGAAAAAACACAGCGAGAGCCTGAACGGCTTCAACTTGGGCGGTGGCTTCCCAATCCGAAACCATCTGGGCTTTGAGTACAACTACGAGTACATGATTTTTGAGATCGTCAAAAACATTAAGGAAGCCTGCACCAAAGAAAACGTACCCGAACCCGATGTATTTACCGAATTCGGCAAATACACCGTAGGCGAAGCCGGTGCCGTAATCTTTGAGGTACTGGAGCAGAAGCAACAGAACGATAACGAGATCTGGTACATCATCAATAACAGCCTGATGAATACCATCCCCGACGCCTGGTCGATCAACGAAAAGTTCATTCTTTTACCCATTAACAAATGGGAAAATGAGTACCAGCGGGTGAATATTGGCGGAATCAGTTGTGACCATTCGGACTATTACAACTCCGAGGATTTAAACCAGGAAGTATTGCTGCCCAAGTACGACAAAAAGGATAAGGAACCCCTGTATCTGGGTTTTTTCCATACCGGAGCCTATCAGGATTCGATCAGCGGATATGGTGGTATTAAGCACTGCCTGATCCCTTCGCCCAAGCATGTAATTATCGATCGCGATGCCAAGGGCAATATCATTGACCATGTATATCGCGAGGAACAATCAATGAACGAGATGTTCTCCATTTTAGGATATAACACCTGACACCGGTTGCGCAATTCTAAAAACGAGTAGTACCTTTTGAATGATCAAACCTCCATCAGAATCGGCAGAAACGTTTCTGCCGGAATATCAGGCGGCAAAAGACATCAACGCAGACTATGTACAGCGAATTTAACGCCAGAAGAGATTGCCTGCTGCAGGTGCTGGTAACCCACCGGCTTACCAGCACCTGAACTTATCATATTGAATTGAACAGGATGCTACACGGTTAGCTCCACCACTATTTGCGTATTTGTTAAATTGGTATTTATGGAAAAGAGGAAACCTCAAATTATTAAAGACTTCAACAAAGTGCCCCAGGAAATTCAGGAACAGCTAAAATTGTTGTATCCCAATGGTTATAGTCACGCATTAATTTCGTTCACCAATGCCAAAGGCGAGCTGGAATCGGCAGTGCCCTTCGAAACGGAAGATGTAAAATATATGATCCGTATGTCCGGTAAAATGGCCAAACGCGTGATCGACACCGATGACGATGACGATTCCCCGGACTCCATGAAAGATGAGTTGTATGACAATCTGAGCGACAATTTTTCCGATATGGAATTTCCTGCCGAGGAAGATGATGTTGAAGATGTTCCGGATGTGGCGGATGAAGCAGATGAGGATGATTCGATAGAATAATAATGCCAAAACGATGAAGGCAGTGGCACAACCGTTGTGTCCATTGTCTTCATCACAGCGTATCTCACAGCTCCTGGCACCGAAACTTTACGCTACGCACTCATCCAATCCTATGAAGGGGATTTACACCATTCTGCTCCTATTGCTTTCCAACCTGTTTATGACCTTTGCCTGGTACGGCCACCTGAAATTCTCAGAGTGGAATGCTTTCAAAAAACTCGGATTGGCAGCAATTATTCTTATAAGCTGGGCCATAGCCTTACTGGAATATTGCTTTCAGGTTCCTGCCAACCGGTTTGGTTATAAAGGCAACGGAGGTGTTTTTAACCTTTGGCAGCTGAAAGTAATTCAGGAAACCATCACCCTGTTGGTATTTACCTTGTTTACTCTTCTGGTATTTAAGAATGAAAGTTTGCGATACAATCATATCCTCGGATTTATATTTTTGATATTGGCGGTATTTTTTATCTTTAAGAAATAACTGCCTCGCATGCCCCGATTTATTAAAGACCGCTCGAAAGCCAAAGGCGAAGCCCCGGGTTCGCTTATTTTTATTGGCAACCAAAAACTTGACACTCCCTTAATCCATCTGATCCAGTACAATACCGAAGGCCTGAACGAATACGATTTCGACACCATCGAAGAGGCCTTTCAGGCCATTCGTCCCGGCATGGTTAACTGGATTAATGTGGATGGCATACACGACTCGGAACTGCTCCAAAAAATCGGACAGCTCTTTTCGCTGCCCCAACTCCTGCTGGAAGATTTCATCAATACCGATCAATATCCGCGTTACGAACCAGGTGAAAATTACGATGCTCTGATCCTTAAAATGATACAGCAGACAGACAACAGCCTGCTTATCAATGCTGAACAGCTGAGTATGGTGTTAGGGGAACATTTTATCCTAACCCTGCAGGAACAACCCGGCGATGTATTTACCCCCATCCGCCACCGGATACGCAAGCAAAAAGGCCGCCTGCGCAGCAAAAATGCCGATTACCTGGCCTACGCCCTGCTCGATGCAGTGGTTGAGAATTACAACAACCTGATCGAAAACTTTGGCCGCCGTGTTGAAGATATCGACGATATCATCTTTCAAAATAACGGAAACAACTTGGTAAGTACCATCTACAAACTAAAAACCGAGTTGAATTTCCTTCGAAAATCCATCCGCCCCTTTCGCGATGTGGCAGCGCAGTTATTGAAATCCGAAGAAACCTTCTTCGAACCGGACAACAAGCAATACTTAGCCGATTTACATGGCGAAGTGCATCAGGCAATTGAGAATATCGAATTTTACATGAGCCTGTTGTCGGATCAGCTGAACACGCACCATACCAACATACAGAATCGCCAAAACGAGGTAATGAAAGTGCTTACCGTATTTGCCTCCATATTTATACCATTAACCTTTCTGGCTGGTATTTATGGCATGAACTTTAAATACTTTCCCGAGCTGAATTACCAGTTTTCGTACCCTGCTTTTTGGCTGGCTTCCCTAAGCATTGTTACGGTGCTGTTGCTGTATTTTAAACGAAAAAAATGGTTGTAAGCACCCGTTGCTTGATACGGGGCACCCTAATTTTATAAGGACACAGTCGGCGGGGCAGGCATTTTTCCAGGTGCCAGGACAACTCCAGGCCAGGTAAGTCCTTCGCCCTGGCTCGCAAGCGTTTGCATCATTCGAAGTTCATCGGCCCACAGAATGGGAATGGAATCGGTATCGGTCTGAAGCAAATCCTTCAATATGAGTTCCCCATCGCCGGGGTTTTTCCGCATGGTGGTCATGCAGGGAACGTTCTCCTTCTCCACGAGACGTTTGATGTCGTCCACCTTTTCTTTATAGAGTTTTGCCCGGTTGGGTGTATCAATATACGATACTACCTTTAACGAGGCATTGAGCAGCAGGCAGATATCGATACTGTCCTGTATATTTTGGTAATAGGAAGCATTTAGGTTTACCGGCAGTAAAAGTGTAGTACCCGACAGCAGTTGCCCAAACAGGATCACCGAAGGTATTTTCAGTTCAAACAAAGCCTGCGAAAGAGCCGGCAAATGGTTGGCTTGCATAATCAGCAAATCGATATTCAGGTTTCCGCTTATTTGAACAATCCGCTCCGAGGCTTTACCCCGGGTGACTATAATGTCGAACTCGGGCTTGCCTTGGGTAAAATGGGCATTCACCCGCTGAGATAGCTCAATTTCCACTTTTCTGCGTTGCTGGGCACTGTCGGCTTCATCGAGTACTTCCGAGTCGTCAATTACTGCCAGACAGCTCAGTCGGCCCTGGATATCCTGAGCCAGCCGACCAGCATTCATGAGTAAATTTGCAGTATCTCGGGAAATATCAACAGGAACCAGTATTTTTTTACGACGCATAAACGGGATATTTACAATTAGACTGGCTTATGGCCGGAGGTCACATACTTTTCCAGGTGCTGCGCGTTTATTTAAGCGCTTTCGTCGAAAAGGCGACAAGTAACTTTATGTACCGCGAAAATGGACTTATAAAAGGGTCGTATACAGGATCCGTAGGTTACTTCGCACGTAAACAGGTTCGGATTAGCTGACGAAACATACTTCAGGACTTTCGCCGAAGATGGTATAAATCCTTACGCCGATCCTTCAGGTTACGCACACTCCCGTGCTCATGGAGTTCCTTCAGCAGTTCCAAATCCAGATCGGCAATCAGGGTCATCTCGGTATTGGGTGTAGCCTCAGCCTTAACCGCATAAGAGGGAAACGCAAAGTCGGATGGGGTAAACACTGCCGACTGAGCATACTGAATATCCATATTATTCACCCTGGGCAAATTACCCACACAGCCGGCAATTGCCACATAGCACTCGTTTTCAATAGCCCGTGCCTGAGCGCAGCGCCGCACCCGATAATAGCCATTCTGCGTTTCGGTTAGGAATGGTACAAATAAAAGTTTCACTCCTTCATCGGCATAGAGGCGAGCCAACTCCGGAAATTCCACATCGTAGCATATCAAAATGCCCACTCGCCCGCAATCGGTATCAAAGGTTTTCAGTTCGTCGCCTCCGGCCATACCCCAGGCCGATACCTCGGAAGGTGTTAAATGAATTTTCCGATACGAATCCCACGAGCCATCGCGACGGCACAAATACGAAACATTGTAAAGTAAATTGTTCTCCACTAACGGCATACTGCCCGTAATAATATTTACATTATAGGATACCGCAAACGACTGAAACTTATCGCGCAGTGGTTCGGCATATTTTGCAAGCTCCCTAATGGCACGTGCCTCGCCCAAATGATTGTATTCCGCCATAAGCGGCGCATTGAAAAATTCAGGAAACAGTATAAAATCGGACTGGTAGTCGCTCACCGCATCGATAAAATATTCCATTTGTTCCACAATGGCATCAAAAGATGAAAAAAGACGCATTTGCCATTGAACAATTCCCAGGCGCACCACTTTCTTTTCCACATTGATCAGCTTTTCCTGTGCCTGATAGTAAATATTGTTCCATTCGAGCAGGGTGGCAAACTCCTCCGACTCGGTATCGTCCGGAAGATAATTGCCCAGGACTTTTTTCACGTGAAAATCGTTGGACAGCTGAAAGGTGAGTGTTGGATCGTAAATTTCCTTTACCCGAACTTTCTGGATGTACTCACGGGGTGTTAGTTCGCCGGAATATTTACTGTAATTCGGAATGCGTCCCCCGGCCATAATGGCCCGCAAATTCAGGTTTTCACAAAGTTCCTTCCGGGCATCGTACAAGCGCCGCCCCAAGCGCATGCCCCGGTATTTGGGATGCACAAACACATCGATTCCATAGAGTATATCCCCATCGGGGTTGTGCGTGCTAAACGTATAGTTTCCGGTAATTTGTGGATAGGTATGCTGTTTTTCCACCAATTCAGAGTCGAGAATAATAGACAGAGCGCTTCCTGCCACTTCGTGGTTCACCAGAACACACAACTGTCCCTCGGGAAATACACTCAACAGCGATTCTATGGAATCCAGTTCCCAATAAGCTCCTCCAATTTCGGAATAGGCTTCCTTCATGGCCTTCACCAACCCCAGATAATCGTCCATGAGTAAATTTCGCAACTCTATAAATGGTTCATCCATAAATTCTACGATCAAAAGTTTTATCATTCATTTCGAACTCAAGATGACAAATGGTCAACCCCGGTATTACGGAAACAACAGCTTCATCTCCCGCTGCAAAGAAAGTCACCTTCCCTGTCCGCTGGCTGCCTCGCTTTTAAAGCACTACCCATGCGGTCTGTCAGAAAGAAACCATTCTTCCACACTATAAGCAGGAAGTTAGTCATCCATTCCCTAAAAGCCAAACAGGAATTGGTAAAGCTGATGTGAATTTTATGCATAGACCAGCTTTTGCAGAAGATGGATCCTACGGACACCACGTATTCCATTTATAGATGCACGCATAGCCATACCTCGTAAAATGGGGTTGAAAGGGTCTTCATTTACTGACTGCTTCTTACAACAGGTGGAACAAATTTTTATAAATTTGAAGCACCATACGACTTACTGAAATACTAACCTGCGGCTTATGAACCTGTTTTTTCGAAAATTTATCCTGCACAAGTATTCCGATCAGATTACGGAATTAGGTAAACAACCGGTTTTTATCGTATCCGACCAGCCGAAGGCCGCCCGTGAATTGGCGGTAACCCTGAACGAGCATCGTAATATACAAGTGGCACAACACGATACCCCCCTGCTTCACGATATAGGTACCATGGCCTATGTTCAGTTTATAGGCCCCGACAGCAACTATTACCAACAATGCTCGCAACTGGATTCCGACCATTTGGAAGAATTTCTGCGTAAACTCAGCCTGAAAAACACTTTCGGCAAAGATTACGGTTTCAATATCAATCCCCTGAAGCGGTCAGAGGCTAAGAAGCTAAAACATAACATGCATGCCTTCCGCTGGGGAGCCTGCATCCATCCCGATGAGAAAACCTTTGCTGGTTTATGTCATCTGTTTCCAAAGCTAAAACTCATTTACCTTACCGATCCTACTTCCCCCGGCACCCCCTTGCAATACCTGCGCAACAGCTCCAGATGTCTGTGCATTGCAGTTACCGAATATCGTAATCAGCCTGGGGCGATGCTTTCCAGAATCAGGAATTTTCTCGAGGTGGAATAAAGCGGAAAGTGGAACATGGCGTTCGTTTGGTAAGCCCTTGCATATGAACCACATCCAGGAAGCGAACTCCAGCCTCGCCCACATGTATAATCTACTCCGGAAAAGAACCCGTATTGTGCTACAATCCACAAACGCACTGTTCTTGAACAGAACCCATTACAACGAATCGAACAAAGTGTTATATTCGGCAAATCCATAATGCGCAGTAAACACATACTGCACACCGGTGAGCCCATCAATTTTAGACTTCGATGCCACAGAGGTTTCAGTATCCATATTGAACTTTTCATTAAACGGGGTCAGCCTTCCATCCTTCAAACCTGCCAGATCGCCGGTAAACAGCAGACGGCCGTCTACCTCGTAACACATTGATCCCGGAGTATGACCTTCGGTAAGAATGCCCCGTACCCGGGTACCATTTGCCCATACCTCCTGCAGATCGGCCAGGGTGGTATATGGAACTTCCAATTTGTTTTTAAAAAAAAGCATCCGCGGCGTGGTGCCATCAATCATCTGCTCTTCGGCTTTAGAAACATACACTTCCGCATTTTTAAATAACCCTGCAGCGGCTACATGATCGTAATCGGTATGCGTTAAAAAAACCGCCACCACATTCAATGGATCTATTTGTAGTTTCCGCAGTCCCTTTTGAATGGTTTCTGCATGACCACCGGCATCGAACGCAATGTATTTCCCCTCTTTTTCTACCAGGAACATATTCACCATATCATCCTGAATGGCAAACACCCCCGATACCAGCTCCCCGGTGGGAAGACTATCCATGAGCGCGGTTTCCTGATTTATCTGATAAAAAACAAAAGCTACATACCCAACAATACCGAGTACCAGAGCCGATAAAACAATCCATACTTTCTTCATATTTTTTGATTTAGTAAATTTTGATGGCGTATAATTACAATACAAAATTGACGTTAAGTACCCATTTTCAGCCAAGTCCCGGTTTTTACCGGTGTATGCAGGAACCTAAACCTGTCAGTCACGTAATAGCAAATTCCTGTAACAGGAGATGGCTAATTTGGAATGATCCTAAAGAAAAGATATCCATAAATGCATGGTATGGCTAGCACTCTTTTTTTCTACTTTTGCAAGACGCTAGGCAGTGCTTGCAGAAAAACGTGCCAGTTCGCAAACTCCGTAAAAAGAGAGCAGCCAACTCATTGTGAACGAGCGGGCTCCTTTCAAATCAACTCAGGAGATAAACGAAGGCAACATGAAACTTTTTCGGATTTTACCGCAATCACGAAGTATTAACAACACTATCCATCATAAAAAAAAATGAAGACCGGAGATTTAGTAAGCGAAGTGAAAGCAAAAGCCCAAATGTGGCTTGATGGCAACTACGACCAAAAAACCAAAGAACAAATTCAGAACCTTATTGACCATGACGAGAAAGAACTGATTGAAAGTTTTTATCGCGACCTGGAATTTGGGACCGGAGGTCTGCGAGGCATTATGGGAGTAGGAACCAACCGCATGAATATTTATACGGTGGGCATGGCCACCCAGGGGCTAACCAACTACGTAAAGCAGAATTTCAAGGATCTGCCGCAGATTAAAGTAGCCGTTGCTCACGATTCGCGCAATAACAGCCGTTTATTTGCCGAAACCACGGCTCATATCTTTGCGGCCAACGGATTTAAAGTATACCTCTTTGAATCGCTGCGCCCTACCCCCGAATTATCGTTTGCCATCCGCTACTATGGTTGCCAGAGCGGAGTGGTTATCACCGCATCGCACAACCCCAAAGAATACAACGGATACAAGGCATACTGGGACGATGGCGGACAGGTAATTGCCCCGCACGATAAAAACATCATCGGAGAAGTGATGAAAATCCGGTCGGTGGACGAAGTAAAATTCAAAGGTGGAGATTCCAATATCGAAATGATTGGTGATGCTTTCGATGAAATCTACACCGATGAGATTAAAAAACTTTCGCTGGCATCGGATGTGATTGCACGGCAGAAAGACATGAAAATTGTATACACTCCGATACATGGCACAGGTGTAAAGCTGGTTCCCCAGGTACTTCGCAAATTGGGCTTCACCAATATTATTAATGTTCCCGAGCAGGATATTGCCGATGGCAACTTTCCAACGGTTCATTCGCCCAACCCGGAAGAAACCGCCGCCCTGGCCATGGCCATGGATAAAGGCCGCCAAACCGATGCCGATATTGTGATGGCCACCGACCCCGATGCGGATCGTGTTGGCATCGCCGTAAAAGACAACCAGGGTGAATGGACCATTCTGAATGGCAACCAAACCGCTGCTATACTCATTAACTACCTCCTGGCCAAATGGAGCGAAAAAGGCAAACTGAAAGGTAAAGAGTACATTGTAAAAACCATTGTTACCACCGAACTTCTTGCCGAGATTGCCGCACAATACAAGGTTCCCTGTTTTGATGTGCTTACAGGCTTTAAATACATTGCCGACATCATTAAGAAGAAAGAAGGCGGAATGACCTTTATTGGAGGGGGAGAGGAAAGTTACGGCTACCTGGCCGGTGAATTTGTTCGCGACAAGGATGCTGTTATGGCTTGCGCGCTTATTGCGGAAGCAGCTGCCTGGGCTAAAGACCAGGGCAAATCGCTATTCGATTTGTTATTGAGCATTTATGCCGATTATTCCTTTTACAAGGAAGACCTCGTATCCGTGGTTAAAAAAGGCAAGGAAGGATCGGAAGAAATACAACAAATGATGAAAAACTTCCGCAGCACCCCCCCGGTTGCCATTAATGGTTCTGCGGTGGTTAAAATTGCCGATTACCAAAGCAGCGTAATCAAGCTGGTTCAGGAAGGTAAAGTGGAAAAGATTGATTTACCCGCTTCCAATGTACTCCAGTTTTTCACCGAAGACGGATCAAAAATATCAGTCCGCCCATCGGGTACCGAACCGAAAATTAAATTTTATGTAAGCGTGTGTTCCAAGCTCCCTTCTGTAGCGCAATACCAGGCAGTCGATGCTCAGATGAAAGCTCGTATTGATGGTATCAAAAGCGATTTAGGAATAAATTAAATACAAGCATAAGTGGGATGGACTTCATCCCACTTATGCTCTCTACACTTCCAAATGCCATGAAATCCTACCGAAAAGAACTCTGGTTCAACACCCCCAAACGCCGCGAATTGATAAACATTACCCCCGAAATTGAGCAATGCCTGGCCGAAAGCGGCATTCAGGAAGGCCTCGTTCTGGTAAATGCCATGCACATTACAGCCAGTGTGTTTATTAACGACGACGAATCGGGGTTGCATCACGACTACGAAGTGTGGCTGGAGAAACTGGCTCCTGAAAAGCCCTACTCACAATACCGGCACAACGGCTTTGAAGACAATGCCGATGCACACCTGAAACGCACCATTATGGGCCGCGAAGTGGTGGTTGCCGTTACCAAAGGCCGGCTGGATTTTGGCACCTGGGAACGGATTTTTTACGGCGAGTTCGATGGCAAGCGCAACAAGCGGGTACTGGTTAAGATTATTGGGGAGTGAGGTAGAAGGCAAAAGGATGATATATCAGTTTCTGTACTGAGTATTGAGTACTGAGTACTGAGTACAGGGTACGGGGTATAAAAAATTCTGTACCCACAAAATATCAAAGGCAAAGGCAAAAGTATGTAATAAGGCCTCTCAGTCTCTGTACTAACTACTCTGTACCGGGTACTGACTACTATGTACTCATCTAATCCACACGTAATCATCAACTTAAGAAATCATCCCGCATAATGGTCAACATGTTTGCGAGCCAGCACATCTCGAATGGTTTTCTCCGTTTCCTTTAAGTTAACCGGCTTTTTGAGATAGGCTTCAACTCCGTAATCCATCACCTGCTCAATAGCTTCCTGATCGTGACGGGCACTGATTACAATAACCGGTATTCCTGAAAAACCAGGATCGGCACGTATTTCGTGGAGAAGCTGAAACCCATCCAGCCGGGGCATCATCAGATCCAGTAATATCAGATCGGGAATGTTTTCCCGTAAGTGACCCAAAACCTTTGTGCTATCGCTCTCCAGAATGGTTTGTATGGTATCATCACCGTAAAATATGGATTGCAACAGGAACAGATTCATCTCGGAGTCGTCCACAATCAGTATCTTTTTCTCCATAACCTTTCACTTTTTTGTTTTAGGGGAGCAAAACGCGTTGCTTGTAATTAAAGTTACAACAGTCCATTTTTTATACCAATGTAGATGGCGGGTAGCTTGACTTTCAACACTATGTAATTTTACGCGCAGAGAAAAGTAATAATACCGGCATGCTACCATGCTAAGATGAAGCGCCTAAAACGGCACTCAATCCAACGTTATCAAAAGAGTCACATACCATTGAGGAACCATAGCAGATCAAGTAATGCGATTGGAAGAATGCGAATTGTTTACTAAATTAAAGCTATAACATACTTCGTTTTTTATGAGCTGGAACTCCAATACCTCGCCGGGCATACGAGTGCTTTCTGATCTGATAGGCAGCCGGGCGGCCATTTATCTCACCGCTGAAGGGTTTGTTCTTGGAGTCAATCCCCATGGGCAGCAAATCTTTCAACTTTTGCCCTCCCCAACTTCTCCGTTGACATGGAAAAAATTACTGGCCGATAACGGGTTTTCCGACACAGATAGGGAGTGTATCGAAAATCTTATTCTGGGAAAAGCGGTCAACCCGGTGTTTCTAAGTACCGGGAAACAATACAAAGTAACCTATACCCAGGTTGCCCATCTGAATATCTTACCTTGCCAGGGAGTATTACTATGGGATACTTATGAAGAGATAGGAAAAACCTACCTGCCCAATCATGACCTACAATACCGCTTATTGTTCGAGAACATGAATTCAGCGTTCGCTCTACATGAGATAATTCTCGATCAGGAGCAACATCCTGTCGATTACCGATTTTTGGAAGCAAACCCTGTGTTTGAACAGCTAACCGGTTTAAAGGCCGAAAATTTGATAGGAAGGCGCGTTTTGGAAGTTTTACCCCAAACTGAAACGTATTGGATTGAAACCTATGGAAAAGTTGCTTTGGAAGGTATCCCAATCGAATATGAAAATTATTCGCATGAGCTGCAACGATACTACCAGGTGAAAGCCTACTCGCCCATGAAGGGTTTCTTTGCCGTTACATTCTTTGATATCACCCAGCGCATGCTTTCGGAAAGACATTTAAAAGAACAGAACGAAGAATACCTTGCCGTGAATGAAGAACTAACCGAAAGCCTGGATCGCATTCAGGGCATCAATGAAAAGCTGGAGCGGGCTAACAAGGAGATTTTGGACAAAGAAAATCAATTATCCGCCATTTTTCAGACTGCCCCGGTACTGATGATACTGCTGGATGAGTCAATACATATTCAAGAAATTAACCGACCGGAAATGCTGGGGCTGGACTACTCCAGGCCATGGAAGCAACAGGAGCAGGGAATTGGAGATGTACTGCAATGCTTACATGCTACGGAAGGAGCAAAGGGTTGTGGATCCAGCGGTTTCTGCAATTCGTGTGCCATACGGCGCATGGCGGAACAAACCTTGCACAGTGGGAAACCGCAGGTGAAGCAGGAAGTAACCTTGCCGGTTTTAAGTAAAGGTAAAATTTTAAACCGAACGGTTCTCATCTCTTCAGCACCAATAGTCAGTCATCAGGCAGTGAATGTTTTGGTTACGATTGATGATATTTCGGAACGAAAACAAATTGAAATAGATCTGTTGCGAGCCAAGGAAGAAGCGGTGCGCAGCGACCAGCTCAAAAACTCCTTCCTCGCCAATATGAGCCATGAAATTCGTACCCCCCTCAATGGAATCGTAGGATTTACCGAGCTTTTAGTTACCCGCGACGATTTGGACGAAAACCTGCGGCGGCGTTATGGCGAAATTATTGCGAAAAGTTCGGAGGGTTTAATGCACATTATTGATGATATTTTGGACATCTCGCGCATTGAGAGTGGAAATCTGGAAATCGTAAAAAAGCCGCTTGTCTTGGGTGATTTCCTTGCCGATTTAGATGCTCTTTTTGGAAAGCAATATGCGGCATCGGGTAAAAAACTAGTCTATACCGTTCAGGGTAAAGAAAGTACCCGGGTGTTAAATACGGATGAAGACCGGTTACGGCAGATTTTCAGTAATTTACTGGATAACGCCCTTAAATTTTCCCATCAGGGCCATATTAACTTTGGGATCCATCAGGAGGACCGGAATCGGATCACCTTCTTTGTGCGCGATACCGGAATTGGTATTCCACACGAACAACACCCCTATATTTTCGATCGTTTCCGACAGGGCGATATTCAAATTAACCGGGTATATGGGGGCAACGGATTGGGACTTGCCATTGTAAAGCATCTGTGCCAGTTGCTGGATTGTAAGCTATGGTTTGAGTCTGCCCCGGGAGAAGGCAGTTGCTTCTACTTTGCTTTCGAAACCGATGATGCCATTGAAAATTTACCGATAACTTATAAGTATATGGAATCTGCATCACCAGCCAACGGCTCCTTACGGCTGCTTTTAGTCGAAGACGATGAGATCAACTTAGTATTTCTTGAAGAAATACTGAGAGAACACCCCTATGAATTAGTTAGTGTTACGAATGGTCAGGCAGCCGTTGATGCGGTGCGTAACCAGCATTTTGATGCAGTACTTATGGATATTCAGATGCCTGTATTGAATGGCTACGAGGCTACCCGCCTTATAAGGGAATTTAACCAGGAGGTATACATTATTGCCCAAACCGCCTATGCCATGAAACACGATGACCAGAAAGCTTTTGAAGCAGGCTGCGATGCCTATATAACCAAACCCATAAAACGAGATGTTTTGCTTAAAAAACTGGAAAATATATCCAGACGAACCAAGCAACAGAGGTTTTGAACAAGTAAGATTTGGGCATGGTGCATGGATGCTAGCAGCATGTGCGTTTTATTGTTCTCCGGTGCACTTGGATCAGCAAAGTATCTTACAATTTCAGGAATACGGTATTACAACCGCCGGCGGATTATTAAGTCGATCCTTAATAAGTATGGGACATATAGAAATTCAATATCATACAAACAAATACCCCGTAATAGCAACAATCTCTAATACTAAGCATTATAGATTGTTGAAAGTAAAACTTTTGCAATCCTTCTGTTGTAAGCCATCCAAGCATATCCTATATACCATGTTTTCCTAATGCGCAATTTGGGATTAATTCAAATATAGGGCAATCATTTGATTTTGTATGGTTTATAACTTGTTCAGCAGCCCCGAAATAGGGTTTCCTGCAGTGAATTTTTTGCCGGGGCAAGTTGCTTATTGGTATATAAGCAATTCGTTTTCAGGGAAAAGCATATTGGAAAGAAGCTCCTCCGGGATTGCTTTTGAGGGTTATTCCCGATAGGTATTCTTTCCAATATGCCAATTTAAAACTCTATCCTATAATTTATGACGGGTATGAGCCCTGCCATAGGGAAATTAATGATCTTCTCATTTTCGGAGTCGTACCTTTGGTACCATTCGTTTTGGCGGTTGGTGAGGTTTTGGATATCCAGTCCAATAATGTGTTCGGTCTTCGCCTTGTAAAAATGGAGATTGGCTCCAAAATCGACCCGGACATAATCGGCCAGTTGTTGTTCATAGGCTTTATCGATAGCATATACAGCCTCGCCATCGGCGATGGAGGCATCGAGGTCGATGGGGATATAGCGTTTACCCCCCGACCAAAGAAGCTTGCAGTTAAGCCCCAACATTTTGTTGCCTCCAAAATGGATTTCTCTTCCGGCTACCAGGTTGTTTACATAGTTGAGGTTGTAAGGTGTGCTCCTCCATGCTCCCTGGTACGGTTTGTATTCCGACTGGAAAAGGGAACTGGTAAGTAATATGTAGTAGTTATCGGTGAAATACTTTTGCAGTGTGAATTCCAAACCATAGTTGCGGGCTTTGCCCTCGTTGGCCAGGGTATCGTTCGGGTTTATACCGTTGAATACCGGGGTGAGTATTTTACCCGATTTGGTAGATACGGGCAGGTTGGGGATGTCCTGGTAGTAGGCTTCTGCTTTTAATGCCCAGTTTTCGAAAAGTTGTTTCTCATACGAAACAATGTAGTGCAGCGAGCGGGTTAAGGCCAGACGTTGATTCAGGTAGGATACCTTACCGGCTTTATCGGTATATTCAACAAAGTACAGGGGCAGGTGGTCGTGCTTGGTATGTACTCCAAAGCCTAATCCAATCTTTTGGCGGTGGTTCAGGTCAACCTGGAAACCCAGGCGGGGTTCCAGGGTATTTTCAGTGTTCAGGCCAAAGTAACTCTGATGCACTCCGGCAGTTAATACCATCCGGTCGCTGAATTTGTACTTGCTTTGCAGATAGGATTGAACCATATACGTACTCCCCAATCCATTAACATTGGTTTGCCAGTTCAGCGTACTGTCTATGAATGTTTTTGAAAAATAATCGTAGTTCAGGTTGCTAAAGGTTATTCCGGTACGAGCGGTGAGGCGTTTGCCAAACTTGCGATTATAGTAGCTATTCACGCGAATGTCCTGTTTCGACAAATTATCGTACCAGTGACCTCCCAAAACCCCCAGGCTATCCATTTGGTTAAAGGTTTCACTGCTGAAGCTCTTCGAGGTGGCTACCACGGTTTTCAGGTACGATTTGCTGTCGGGGTAATAGGTATGACTCAGGCCTGTGGCATACATGCCCGTGGTGGTATAATCGGTATAGCCATGCTCAAATTTCTGACCGAGGGTGGTATCGGGAAAAAACTTCTCATCCGAAAGGGATACCCCTCCAATACCCCAGAGTGCGAAAGTGCCGGCTTTTCGGGTGGGGAAGTTAAACTTGAAGGAAAAGTCGCGGTAATCGGGAACGGTGTTTTCCGATATGGAAATGTTCAGATCGTTCAGTATGGAGAAAGTGGCATAGCGAAAATTAACCAGGTAGGAACCCTGGTATCCTTTTTTGAAGGGACCTTCGGCGGCAAATTCGGCACCCAGAACCCCAATTTGCGCACTGTATTCGCGTTTTTCGTTATTCCCGTTGCGCAGGCGCAGGTCGAAAACCCCCGACAGCGCGCCGCCGTATTCGGCCGGAAAGGCGCCGGTGTAGAAATCGGAAGTACTGAGCATGTTGGAGCTGAGCATGCTTACCGCACCTGCTGCATAGCCTTCTTCAGCAAAGTGGTTGGGGCTGGGTATTTCAATACCTTCCAGGCGCCAAAGCATCCAGTTGGGGGAGTTGCCGCGGATCACAATTTCGTTCGATGCATCGTCGCTGGTAGCCACGCCGGCGAAGGCCAGAGCCATACGAGCCGGGTCGCTGATGCTGGCGGCATAGCGTTTGGTTTCTTCCACACTAAACGATTTGCCGCTGATGGTGGCCATTTCGTTCAGGGGTTGTCCCTTTTTGGCCGATACCACTACCTGCTCAAGGTCGGCCAGCGATTCGGTAAGCCCTATGGTCAACACCACCTCTTTGGCCGAACCTACCAATACCTCCGGAAGAACCTCCGTTTTGTAACCCAGGTAGGAGATCTGGAAGGTATAACGGCCTACCGGCAGGTCTTCGATACGAAAATACCCATCTGCATCAGTAATTACGCCTTGCTGCGGATTGCTGTTTACCACCACCACATTGGCCGAAGGAAGACTGGTTTTCGTATCGGTGTCGAGTACCTGTCCGCGCACGGTTTGGGTGGTGCGAAGCGGTGCCGGTACTGGCGCTGGTTCGGTGTATCCTGTTTTTTTTGGACGTATGACCAGGGTGTGGTTTACCTTCTGATATTCCAGATGGGTTTGCTGCAGGCATACCTTTAAGGCTTCTTCGATACTTACATTCGTAACATCAACGGTTACCCGATCCTGTTTCTGTAGCTCTTCGTGGTTGTAGATCATATTTATATCTGTCTGGGAGCGTATGGC
Organism: Bacteroidota bacterium; assembly: GCA_003252385.1. Taxonomy (GTDB): domain Bacteria; phylum Bacteroidota; class Bacteroidia; order Bacteroidales; family UBA10428; genus UBA10428. The sequence goes on from QKEH01000018.1 coordinate 60,309, forward strand.
GTTTAGTACCGCTTCCACGGTGGTATCCTGCATTTGGATGGTAATGCCCGTGTTTTGTGCGTTGAGCAAAATGTGCCCCGGGCTCAATATAATAACCCATACCAACAGAAGGGGTCTCAGCATTCGGGAGATGCGTTTCGGTTTTTGTACATTATTTTTCATACTTTTAAGCGTTTTTTCTAAGATTCCACATCTTATTAATGGATTAAACATGATGGGAGATGTTGCCGCATTTCCCATTTTTTATTTAGTTGATTACGATCGTATTATTCTTGAATGCAAAGTGTACCCGGGTGGTCATTTCGAGCATATTCAGAATTTCTGAAATACTCTCGTCGGCATCGATACGAGCCGAGAAATGATAGCTTTTGGCGGCTTCGTTGGCAAAGCGGTATTCGAAATCGTACCAGCGGGCCAGGCGTTTCATTACCAGGTCGAGGTTTTGATTGGTAAATTCCAGTTTCCCATCCTTCCAGGAGGTATATTGTGTTGTGTTTACCGGATTTACCCATATCCGGGATTGGTTTTTGAGGGCTACTGCTTGCAGGCCGGGTGTTAGTATGCCTGCCTTTCCTGCTTCCGGTGAGTCTGCTCTAAGGTGGATGGCTACTTTCCCTTCAACCAGGGTGGTGGTAACGGCTTCTTCATCGGAATAGGCTGTAATGTTAAATTGCGTACCCAGCACCCGGATATCCAGGTCGGGGGTAGTAACCACAAAGGGTTTGCCCGTATGGCTCACATCAAAATAGGCTTCACCACGAATAAACACCTGCCGAATGCTGTCGGTAAAATCTACCGGGTATTTCAGGGTCGATCCGGCATTGAGCCATACCCGGGTGCCATCGGCCAGTTGGAGATTGTAGCCACCTCCACGGGGTGTATTCAGCTGATTAAACACGGTTTCTTTATGGAGGGTGGGCCATATGCTCTTTTTAGCCTGGTAATACAGCTGTTGATTCCGATTGCTGATAGCTACCCCTGCCTCCTCGGGGATTGCTTCGGAAGGTGCTTCATCGAGCTCAATGCTGGAACCATCGGATAGTAGCAGGGTAGCCTTTTGAACCCCGGGTTTGATTTTTTTATCGATATGAGCCAGGTTTACTTCAGGGGCTTTGCGGAAGAATAGCATAATACTCCCTGCGAGTATCAGTGGGATGAGGATAGCTGCAGCATAGCGGGTTATCCGTTGGGAGAACAGGGTGAGCTGTTTTCCAAACAGCTGGTTTTCGAGTGCCTCACGCACGCCTTCTTTATGGAAAGATGGATAGTCTTTTAACTTTTTTCGCTGGTAGGAGGTATCGCACAGCTTGTGGTAGAGCTTGCGGTTTGTGTCGGAAGCGTTCAACCAGGCATCCAATTGGGCTTGTTCTTCCAGATTCAGAGACTTTGTAATTTGCTTATAAATCAGTTCGGGTATGTTATTTATGTTCTTCATGGTATCGTGTCGTACCCTACTTAAACACGCTTGTTAAAAAGGGGGTGAATGGTGGAGAGCATTTTTTTTACTTTTTTTTCATACCGTGGTACTCTAAAGGAAGCCGATGCTATGAGACTTTACCAACCCATGGATTAAACCGGGGGGTAGTACGATTCCCTATTCCTTGTAGCCGTACGCATCGGGCTGATTCGGAGTTGGCCGGCTACACGCGCCGGTTTTTCGAATAGGGGTATTCGAAGAAGTATTCTCAATACAGAAAGTATCAAAACAGGCAGCTACAATAGGTTAAAACAACCAGCCATAAACGGCTCCCTGCAGGGCAGGTGTGAGCTTTTGGCGCAGCTTGCCATAGGCATTTTTCTTTAAGGTTTTAACGGTATTCACGGATATTCCCAGTTCATCGGCAATTTGCGGATTTTTAAGTCCGTTGAGAGCCAGTAGCATAATTTCCCGGGTCGATTCCGGAAGCATATGAATTTCAGCATAAAGCCGGTTAAAGGTTTCTTCTTCGATAACGGCATTTTCGAAGTAGTGGTCGCTTTCGAGAGTGAATACCAGGTTCTGCTCATGCTGGTGTTTAACGGCTTCGTGCCTGAGGTGGTTAATGCAGTTATTACGCACAGCGGTATACAAATACGATTTTATAGCTGACAGGTGCGTAAAGTCATTCCGTTTGTCCCAGTAGGATATAAAGGCTTCCTGCACAAAATCTTCGAGTACCTGGGTGTTGCTAAGGTACTTCAATCCAAAAGCACACAGAGGGGAAAAAAGCGCATCGTACAGTTCGCGGAAGGCACTTCGTTTGCCCTTATGTAGTTGCCGGAGCAAAGGTTCATATGAGGTGTTGGCATTCATGCTGCAAAACTATACCATTCATGGCAGAAAGCAATATTGCCTGCCCGTGTAGCGATAAACACTCCATGTACTAAAAGGTTGAACGCTTTCGTATTGCCGATAGCACAGGTCGGGTATCGTATGTTGCTATTTTGGTACGTAGTTCTCAGAAGACTCCCATCAGGAGCTCCCGAACCCACCCCGAAGCCTTCGGAGTGGGTTTTGTTTATTACCTTTTAATTAAAGCTGGCTCTGTCAACAAATAATGTGAGTTCCGTTTTAGATATTTAGAGACTGTCTAAATTTTAATTTTTTATTCTGTTTAACATTATTCTGATCATCGCTAAATGGATAAAAGCAAGACTGGATTCAGTGCTTCGTTCATAGTCCTTCGAAGTTCTTCGTTGGAATGAAATCCAGGCAAATGTGCGTTCGACAATCCATCTCTTGGGTAGTACCTTGAAATTGGATGGTTCACTTCTCAAAACCACCTCAAAGTGCCAACCAAAAGTTGAATGCACCCATAAAGCCAGTTTTTTGCCCGTGTATCCACCGTCTGCAATAATCTTTTATACTCTCTTTATTTACGGATGAAAAGATCGAACAATACAACTTTCCTTCTTTTATAACCGCTGCAAACTCGATTATGGCACATCAGGAAAGCATTCTGGCTTACTTCAAAAATAGAAGTACAAATGCCCTCGCTGAAAACTTCAATTCAAAAATCAAATCCTTCCGATCCGTTTTTCGGGGTGTAAATGATATCGCTTTTTTTATCTACCGATTAACCCTTATTCTGGCATGATCAAAAATCTCTACCCCACCTCATTTCTCCGGTGAGCCTTCTTTGTTTTTTATTATGTGGTAAGATGCACAAAGGATCTTATGTCCTATAGCTATTAGTGCCCGTTTCTTACCACGGCGTACAACCAAACTTTCATATTTGGCCTTGTAAAAACTTTTCTTTGTGCGAGTGGCACCCCACG
>QKEH01000132.1 GCA_003252385.1 Bacteroidota bacterium
TGGGGGGCGAGCATGCGTATTTTGATGTAGGCATGTATCGTCTTATTGGAACGGTGGTTTTAAGGGTTATTACTTGGTTGCTGCGTTACCGGTAACTTTTAGTTTCGAATTCGAAAGCAAGTATAATGCTATTTTTTTTTTTTTCAAAATGGGGTGGGAGAAAATTCAGGTTTGGTTGTGGATTTTGATGGAGTGGTTTAAAAATTAAACTGATAACTAATTGATGGAATGATTGGGAAATAACTTACCTGTTTAATTACCTTCTGGTACGGTTTTCCATCAAGGGTATATAAAGTTGAACTGTAATAGTAGAACGGATTTAAATGGTTATACACGTTATAAATACTAATACTTATTATCCGGGTACCCCGGGGTTTGTTTTTGGTGAAATCGACCCCGATATCCATGCGATGGTAGGGTTTTGCCCGAAAGGTATTTTTACCCTCGTAAATTTCTACTAGGGTTTCGTTATCGGATTGAAAAGGATGGTCGCTCCACGAACCGGGATTGCTAATGGCGGCATGGTAGCCAACCGGTAGGGTGAACGCATTGCCGGTATTAAATACCCAGGTGCCCGACAGGCTGATTCGTTGGTTGAACTGATGGTGTATAGAAATTCCAATATCAACCAAACGGTCGTAGGTATAGGGATAGGGTTTTCCGGAATTTATATTTTCAAATTCGCGGGTAGTGTGCGAAACGGTCGCTCCTGCCCATCCGGTGGTAGCACCTTCCTTTTTTAGCAGCATCATTTCCAGTCCGTAGGAGTTTCCTTCCCCGGCGGTTTCTATCTTGTCCTGCCAATAGGGCGATCCGGATAATAAGGAAGCCCCTTCCTGATAATCGATCAATCCGGCACTCTGTGTATAGTAAATTTCTGAACTTAGTTCATAACGATTTTCCCGGAAACGTTTCACCACACCCAAGGACGTTTGCCATGCTTCCTGCGGGGGCAGTTGCGCTGTGGATAGCATCCAAATATCGGTTGGCATTCCCAGGCCGGAACTGCTTAACAGATGAAGGTATTGTTTGACATAACTGTAAGAACAACGGAATGCTAAACCTGTCTGAACCTGGTAGTTGAGCACAGCGCGTGGTTCTGCAGACTGATACTGTGTTGCATCGGCCGTATAGTAGCTGCACCTGACCCCTGTATTTAAGCCCAGGTGAGGGGAAAGTTGTAATACGGAAAGCAAATAAACAGAATGTTCCCAAGCCTGGTAGTTTAATCCGTTAAAGGTGGTGTCGAATACCGTTTGTTGATTTTCGCGAAATTCCTGGTGCTTTTGGCCCGGACTAAAAACATGAAAGGTAGATCCTATTCCGACTTTCACTTTGAACTTTGAGCCCGGATAGTACTCCCAGTCATATTTTATGCCATGGTCGTTGATGCCGGATCGGAAGCTGCTTTCGTGGCTTTTGTCCCCAAGGGTTTGTGTGTTTTCGTAACCGAGCAGATACCGATATTGGGTATAGGAGTAGGTAAGGTTACCAAACAAGCGGGTAGTATAAATATGGTTCCATCGCAAGGCTCCGGAGAGGTTTCCCCATGTATTTCGGCTTCGCATGGTAAAATCCGCATCCTTTTTGTTGCGAATGCGGTAGGTGAGATTATCGTCGCCGGTATAAAAGGACAGGTACAGCCGATCTTTTGAAGTTAATTTGGTGTTGTATTTGGCATTGATATCGTAGAAGGTATATCCGAAGGCCACATCGGTGAGTGCACGGGTTAGGGGTTTCATGAAAATATCGTACATAAAGCGGCGCACCGAAATAAGGTATGAGGAGGTGTCTTTTTTAACAGGTCCTTCAAATGTTACTTTTGAGGTGAGCAGTCCCAAGGCCACACTGCCTTTTGTTTCTTTCATATTGCCGTCTTTCATTCGTATATCCAGTACCGAGGCCAGACGGCCACCATAGTTGGCAGGGAAACTCCCTTTGTACATTTTTATACTATTGATAGCATCGGTATTAAAAATGGACACATAGCCCCCCAGGTGATTGACCGAATAGAGCGGTACATCATCCAGCAGGACCAGGTTCTCGTCGGGGCTTCCCCCACGCACATACAAGCCGCTTTTGCCCTCATCGCCAAATTTCACTCCGGGCATGAGTTGTAATGCTTTAAGGATGTCTTTCTCTCCCCCCAGCGATGGCATTGCCTGGAGCTGTTTTAATGGTACATCAATAGTTCCCATTTCAATACGAGCCTCTGGCAGGTCTGTCCGGGTATCGGTAACAATAACCGGATCAAGCTCCAGACTTGGAGAAAGCGTAAATTTCATTATCACGTTTTCCTGCAGCATGAGAGTTTCTTGATGGCTTTGGTATCCGATGTAGGAAATGATTAATTGTATATTGGCCTTTACAGGTAAGTTCAGGCTAAAGTAACCGTAGCCATTTGTGATGGTTCCTTTACCGGATTGGGAATCGAAGATGGTAGCCCCAATGAGCATCTCACCCGTTTCCGAATCGGAAACAAAGCCACTTAGGGTGGGTTTCTCCACGGCCTGGGAAACTTTAATCATACATACTAGCAAAAAGACAGTTAGAAGCTTAGGCATAGAGGTTTAATAATGGAGGGTATCAATGTGGGAACTGTAGGCTGCAAATATGCCGTATCCGTTTGTAATGTTTGAGAATACGGGTATGGGATTGGCCATTCCGTTCCAGATATCGCCCGATTGGTTCTCTATATGCCGGATAAGGCTTTTTTTGTATTGGTAGTACGTGTAGCTGACGTTTCGCAATTCAACCAGTATGCTGGGATGTTCGATACACCCTGTGCAGAGATATCCACCATAATAGATGCTGAAGTTCTTTTGCTGTCCATCAAACAATTTGTCGGTAAATAAAAGGCTTTCGGGGTAGTAGTAAAGATCGCCTTCCTGGGTGATGGATGGGTCGGTACTGGTAATAAAAGGAACTATGTATTCCAAATTGGTACTGTCGGAATAATCCATAATTATTCGTATTTCATAGTAATTCTGTTCCCCCGGTGGGTCTGGAAGCACAAACTGTAATTCATCCAGTACACTGCCTTCTTCATCAATAAAATTGTCTTCTATTAGGGTTGGGTTAATAGGAGCTACTTTTTGTGAAACTATACGGTCGGCAGCAGTTAGTTCGCCATATCCGGGGACAGTTACGAGAATAGAATAGTCCCGGCCTGATACCGGCTTATACGGGGTGTTGTACTTTCCATCCCCCAGGTAGCTTAACCTTTCAGTAAATACTGAGTTGGTGAAAAGGTCGATACGAGCGTTGTTAATAATTTCCGGCTCACGATATTCGGAATCTGTGCTCTTGGAAAGATGTATGGTTAAGGCACTGTCGGGAGTGAAAAAACTATTGATTACCGGTTTGGATGGTAAGGTAGAGATTTTGAAACTCACCTCTTTTTCACATCCGTAGAGACTGAACAAGATGCATATTAGCACTTGGAAGCAAGAATTTTTCATGCGGTTATTGACCTCGTTGCGCTTTAGGTTCAGATGAATCAATATGCTATTTTCCAATGGTTATTCTACAGGAAACACCCACAATTTGTAAGTAGGACTCGGCATTGTTTAAGTAGTTTATCGTATAATTCGCTCCAAAGGCAACATTATTTCCAACTGAATAAAAGATACCCGTATTAATAAAATAACCGCAGTTTCGCCATTCAACAATATTATGTATTTCCTGGTCTATATTTTCCAACTTAACAGTGTTCATAACCACATCAGTCCTTAAACTGCTCAAACTCACACCGGAGCCAATATTCCAGATAAATTTGTCGCGTAACCGGAGATGAGCCTCACATCCGGTATTCCATGAAGTAAACGTTAACGATTCTGCAATATTGCCTTTTTTACGTTTCCCGTTTGCCATTGTAATGGAGCTTATGAGGTTTAGGTGTTTTTTCAGGGAATAGCGATAATCGGTGGTTACTGCCATTGTCCGTGAAAAGTCTTTATAAGCGCAATAGCTGATAGTTGATTGTATTGACAAATTCTTGATCCTATGGAATGGAACATTTTGCTGTCCATACAGTTGTGCCCAGCCGGCAAGTAAGCTCACGATGACATAATAACGTAGCATAGTTTATAATATTTAGTATTGAAATAACGTAGCATAGTTCAAAATATTTAGTATTGAAATTGTGATTTGAAAGTCTGGCCTCAAAACTTAAGGCCAGACTTTCAGTAGTTGTTAACTGCAGCTGCCAGATTTATATTTATTTACGGTTGTGTTTAAATTTACCCAGAAAAAATCAACTTGGGGGGCTTGCCAACTGTCTAACTGCCTGGTACCATTGTAAAAGGGAAAAACTACATCCCTGTCTTTGCCAGTTCTATAAGAACCTTTAGTCTCCCTTCCGCTCTTCTTGCCATTGTTCCAGGTTACATCTGCTGCCAGGCTAATTTCCATTTCGGTATTGTCATCATAATTTCTGGTAATTTCGGCCTTAAGACGGTAATAAATTCCAAATTTCATATAATGCAACACAATCTCTACTTCGCCATTGTTGGTAGAATACTTGCTATATGATTTAGAACCGCTGCAATTTGAGCCTTTATCAGGGTTTACATCTCCATGTAGAACATCCTCATTAAAACTATATGATGATCTAACGCTTTTTTGAGTTTCAGAATCGCATGAAACAATATGAACCTTTTAGCAGCTACATCAATTTCAAAAACCTTACCTGCAATTTTTATTCTTCCGTCAGGGTTCAAGAGGGTGGCAAATAAATCGTCTTGTACCGGCATGCTGTTATAGCTGCCTTTCGCCAGATAGAAGGAGCGCATGGATGTGAATCTCAATTGTTCTTCAATATTCTTGTAATCTTCTATTTTGGTTTTATTTAGCTCATCGATGGCGGTTTCATAATCTTCTACTGATTCGAAACACAAAACCCCTTCAATAACCTCACAGTTTAAAGTTGTGTTGGGCTTTTGTGTAGTGATTGAATTCAAATTACTTTCATCCTTTGAGCAGGAAAAAACTATACTGGTTAGTAGAATGCCCAAAATAATTGAGGCCATTGTAATGTTTCGTTTCATTTAAGTAAATTTATCGTGTTAAATTTTTGATTCAATAGCCTCATCCCCATAATGATTTCGCACTCATACGGGATGAGGTTTTTTATTGCCGTTTTGCTTCTGGAAAGGCCACAAAACAACTCCCCTGAAGAAGCCGGAGCCTGGCTGCGCTTTTCAAAATAAATTTTCGGATTTTTTGATGGGGGGCGAGCATGCGTATTTTGATGTAGGGGAACGGTGGTTTTAAGGGTTATTACTTGGTTGCTGCGTTACCGGTAACTTTTAGTTTCGAATTCGAAAGCAAGTATAATGCTATTTTTTTTTCAAAATGGGGTGGGAGAAAATTTAGGTTTGGTTGTGATATTAAAGTTTAAATAGTATACTGGTTCTTGTGAATTCTGACAGATCGGTATGTACATAATATGATCCTTTCGTTAATTCCTGAATGTTGAGTTGAATAAAGTGTATTCCGCATGGATAAAGCGGATATTTTTTTTCGAGAACTTTCTGTCCCTGCTGATTGAATACTACTACTGTTGGTTTGCAGGTTTCAGATAATTCTATGGCAATTACAAGTTCATCAATTGCTGGGTTGGGATATGTTGCTATAACCTGGTTGCCGTCCGGATGGAGTATTTTTAGTAATTCCTGCTCTTCAAAAAAAGCACATATTTGTTTTACGGCATTAGCACAATTGAGCCTTCCGCCGCTTAGTGTTTTGCCTTGTAATTCAGTAGTTTTCTCTGTGCCATCCAGAATGGCCTGTTTGATAAGAAGAGCCGTGGTTGAGGGATATTCTTTAATATGGCTACACAATTTATATGAAGGAATGGCATATAGTAAGCCGATGGCTCCGCTAACGTACGCTGCCGCTGCAGAAGTGCCTCCAAAATAACCATAACTGCCATTATTTAAGGTGGTATAGCTATATTCTCCGGGAGCTGCCAGGTCGACATTTTGCCTGCCATACCCGGCATGGGCAGCTAAGCAGTCGTTAGGATCGGAATTGGTAACGGAAAGTATGAAATCGCTCCCACAATCGGAAGGCATATCACCTGAGTTATCGATATCCACAGCATCATTAGGAGCTGAAACAACGGATAGAATTCCGACAAGGCCCAATTTATTGTACCAGTCGCACCAGGTTTCATTTTCGTAGGCGAAAGCAGAATCTTTACCCCACGAATTGTTGACGGCTACAATAAAAGCCCCTTGTTTACCCTGGGTCCGATTATACAAATCGCGTTGTTCAAAAATGTAGCGGTAACAGTCAAATATCGAGCTGGTGTTGTCGCAACGAACCAAATTTAATAGTTTTATTTCTTTGTTAACACCCGAAATGCCAAAACTATTCGTGCCATTGGCTCCAATAATACCGTTAACGGATGTTACGTGCCAATGTCCCCTGGATGTATTTCCAATATCCGGATTGTTGGTTTTGAAATTCCATCCGTGTACATCGTCTATGAAACCGTTGCCATCATCGTCAATACCATTGTCGGCGATTTCATTTCTGTTTACCCAAAGATTTTGTATTAAATCGGTATGTCTTTCATGTACCCCTCCATCTACAATTGCTATCACAATTTCATCGTTAAAATAGCTAAAACCTCCTGTACAAATTTTCCATGCATCGGGCAGGTCAATATCCGTGTCGATGTTGCCATGATCACCAGAATTACTAAATTGCCATTGCCAATTGTCTGAGGGGAGCAGGTAGCCCCTGCTTTGTGAAAAGCCAATGAAAGAGGTGCTGGCGAAGATTAACAGGAAATATGGTCTCCGAAAGCGTAACGGCGTTTTCATACACCTAATAAATGGATTGAAACTGCTCTAATGCCATCTTCTTCTGGGTTATATGCGTGGCGCGGAAGAACCCGGTTGCCCCCTTGCTTAAATTACTGACAATATTGCTGTGATTACTGGTGAAAAAACCACCATCCCAGTCCGTTTCATTGAGCAGCGAGACTAAATAATTGTAGCATGTTTCGGATAGGGAGAACTGCATTACCAGGATGGTATCGCGGGCATTGCCTCCAATTCCAAATATTTTGTAATCGTTTGGGAAAATACCCTGAGGCGGGCTATTCCTGTGTTGATAGAAAGTAAAGCCATCCCACTCCAGGAGTAATTTTCGATTGGAATACGGGTTTGGTATTTGCGTGTTGGAGCCAATGGTTTCGGATGGTATATAGTATCGTATCGCCGGTTGGTTAAAACCAAAGGTATGTTGATTGATGGCAATGGTGATAAATTCGCCCAAATTATCAAGTGAACTTGCAGGGATGAATTCGGTAATTTCATTTCCTTGCACCAATGAATCGCCTGCAATATAACTTTGACCCAGATAGGAAATGTGGAGCTGATAATAGTGGTTTACAGTTCCAGCCATCGTGTTTTGTGAGCTGTATAGTCCATTCTGTTCCTGCATTTCTGCGAAAGGAATTATTATCGTTCCATCAGATACATATACCGTAGCGCCATGTATGGGTTCAGGGATGCCGGCAGCCTTCGGCGATTGCGGTTTTGTGAGGCGTATATACTGATTTCCATATTGGCTTGTTATTCCGCCTTCCACAACGAGTTGAAATGTGTTCAGGTTGGGTGTTATGGGAATACTATCTATTTCAACCAGATTTTTTTCGCAGGCCACGAGTAAAAGAACTATTGCCAGTGTAAGGCAAATAACCGGTATTTTACAATTCATAGTATCAAAATTCTAGCGTATAGGTAATGTTTGGGAATATACGGATAAAGTTATATTGATAAGCTTTGATATTTCCTTCGATCGGATCAAAATCAAACTGATACCCCAGGGGATTTTGACGCGCATAAACATTGTAAATTCCAAAACAAAGCGAGCTTTTGTATCGGGTTGAGTTATTCTTTGGATATAGTCGGGCTGCAATATCTAAGCGGTGATAGACCGGCAAACGAGCGGAATTCCGCCGGGAATATATCGGCACATAGCGAGGGTGCTGGTAAATGAGCCCTATGGGAAGGGTTGTTGGTTTACCCGAGTGGAACACCCAGAGGGCGCTGAATTCCCATCGTTTTCTTGTTTTATAAGTGCCTGTTAACCGGAAATCGTGTGGAATATCATGGGCTGCTGGGTACCAACCAGTGCTTTGTATTTCCGGTATGAGCAAAAGAGAACGTGACCAGTTGTAGGAAATGCCAGATTGGAAACGTCCGAAAGATTGATTTATGCTTGCTTCAAGGCCATAGGCTTTTCCTTTGCCCTGTCTGATTTCCTGTTCGGCATACAGGTTGTTTAGTATCTTTGCATGATCCACAAAATCGGGTTGATTCGTCAGCATCTTGTAGTAGCTTTCCACAAGTACCGCACATTTTTTATGGGTCATTTGAATTCCTAGGGTGAAGACATCGGCGTGTTGAGGAAAAATAAAACTGCTGGATGGGATCCAGGACTCTATCGAAGAATAGGGCAGGATCTGGTTCTGAAGCAGTTGATCGTACTGAAAAACCCTGCCATATCCGGCCTGTAGCTGAAGGCTTTGGCTGAGTGTTGAAATAAAGTTGATACGAGGCTCCAAGCCTTGATAAAAAGTTGAACCATCGTTCAATTCCGAAAATTGTGAATATCGAAAACCCATATCGGTTTTCAAATATTCTGCTGTAAACACCCCTCTTACAAAACAGGAGCGCTCGAGGTACTGGGTGTTTGGCACAATTTCTTCGTTGCCAGAACCGGTTCCGGGCGTGTATTGATGTAGGGTAAGTTGAATTCCTCCGTTTAGTTTAAAGGTGTTGTTAAGATACCAGGTTCCTTCCATTTTGCCGAGGTAATCCTGAATTCCGGTCGTCCAGGAAAATTGTCGGAGGGTATCGTTGAAGGCAATTTGGTTGTGATATTGACTGACAATCAGCGAGGTGTTAATAAACCAATTCTGATATGGGGTGTAATTATGTCGAAGGCTCAGGATTGAGTTTCCCCACGTATTCGAAAGGCCGTCGAAGGATTTTAAATGATCGTTGTTTTTGTAGAGCGCTAAAAACAGGCGGTTACGTGTGTTCAGCTTGGCATTGATCTTTCCGTTTATCTCAAGAAAAGAAGGGACAAAATTGTAGGAATTTCCGGCTTGAATAAAACGGTCGAGATAACTTCCTCTTACTGAAACCAAATAGGATGCCCGCTCTTTAATGATAGGGCCCTGATGAGTCATACGTAAAGCAAATGGGCTGATGCCTCCACAGAACTGATATTCTTTTAAATTGCCTTCTCTGGTTTTTACATCGATGACCGATGCCAATCGACCACCGGTATTTGCTGGTATAACTCCCGTATGTGTAGTGGCATCATTTAGTGCATCGGCATTAATAACCGATACCATTCCGAATAAGTGGGTGGTATTGTAAATAGGGGCTTCATCAATAAGGATGAGGTTCTGGTCGTTTCTGCCTCCTCTTACAAATAAGGCGCTGGAACCATCGGCTGTATTTTTAATACCGGGTTGAATCTGTAAAGCTTTTATCAGGTCGGGTTCGCCAAAAGGCAAAGGTAATTTCTGAAGCTCATTGGCAGACAGGATCTTCTGGTGTAAGTTTTGGGTTTTGCGCGTAGGGTTTAAGGTACTGGCTGTTACTGCTACTTCTTCGATGGTGTCGTTTAGCGCTTCCAGTTCGAAATTAAAAACGGTTTCACCGCCCCCGATGGTGACGTTTACCGTTTTTGGGATATAGTTAATATGCGATACCCTTAATGATTGCAGCCCTGCACCTGTATTTAAACTAAAAAAACCATAATCGTTGGTAATGCAACCGGTATGACTGGTTTCGTTATAGATCGTTGCACCAATAATTGCTTCGCCGTTGTTTTTACTGGTAATGTAACCACATATTTTCTGGCACCATAGCCAGGTCGGTAAGGTAAGTATGAATAAAGATAGAATAGCGATTCGATGCATACCTAACAAATGTTTTAAAATATGACATCACTTCCCTGGTGGTTTACCAAATGCCTACCTGTTGGCTCAGAAATGCAAGGGCTATGATGTCATATTCGATGTGTAGTTCAGAAACAGTCTGTTCTGCTAATTATAGTAGTAATAGGAATAATGTTTGTCCTGACGATATTTAATATGGAGTTGTATGTAGTCGCTTCCTCTTTCGCCAATACCGTTTTTAAAATTCCCACCTTTTAATTCGCTTTCGGCAATCATGTAATAATCCGGCTTCCAAACATCGCATTTCCAATAGATGGCCCAACAACAACGGTTGTTTTTTAAATATGCAAAGTCCATAGAGGTTTTTGATTTGGCATTCCAGTCGAAGCCTCGGTTTTCGTAAGATTCTGGGGCGATCCACTTAACGGTGAGCATATAAGTTTTATAATTGCTTGACAGGTGCTCCTCCAGTACTTCTTCCGTAATACGAATAGCCTGGTCTCCTTCAAAATTAAAGTCATCCATATCATCTGAATCCATATCGGTACTTTGAGAAGGCTCTTCAGCTAGCATTAGATCTATGTCCGACTGTGTTAAAGGAGTAAGTACATAATTCTGCTCCGAATAAGAGTCGATAATATCCTTTTCCGATGAAGATAAGCGCAACAGTACATGGTTACCAAGGCTGTCTGCAACGAGGATGTCCTTTGAAAAAACTTCGGTTTCAGTTTTTAGGTCATCGGGTTCGACGGTTTTGGTTGTTTCTTTTTCACAAGAGGTTAAAACCAGCTGAAAAATGGTGATCCAAAATAGAATTTTCGATATGCAGTAAAAATTGGTTGATTTCATTTTCGTATTTTTGAATTCATAAAAAGATTATTCTTCCTCATCCCCATACTGATTTAGCCGTCGTATTACGGGATGAGGTTTTTTATTGCCGTTTTGCTTATGGAAAGACCACAAAACAACTTCCCTGAAGAAGCCGGAGCCTGGCTGCGCTTTTCAAAATAAATTTTCGGATTT
>QKEH01000120.1 GCA_003252385.1 Bacteroidota bacterium
ATTGAGTCGATATTCGATTTACGCCCCAGCGCCATCGTAAAACGCCTTGGACTAAAAAACCCCATCTTCCGCGAAACCGCTGCTTATGGCCACATGGGCCGTCAGCCGGAGGTTCGTAAAGTGGTATTTTCTACGAATGGCACCACCATTTCCAAAGAAATCGAGTTCTTCTCCTGGGAGAAACTGGATTATGTGGATCTGTTGAAGAAAGAATTCAAACTCTAATCCGGAATACTGCCCTTTCGCTCACCGAAAGGGCAGTATCCAACCTAAAATACAGTATTGCATGAGTATATCTAAAAAACTATTGAACAAGGAAGTCAAACTTTCCGTTATCGGACTGGGTTATGTAGGACTTCCTATTGCCCTGGAATTTGCAAAAAAGATGTCCGTTATTGGTTTCGACGTTAACTCAAAGCGGATAAGCATGATGCAAAACCGGAAAGACCCCAGCAAAGAACTGGACGCAGCGGCTTTCGAAAATTGCGATATCACCTTTACGGCCAGCATTGACAAACTGAAAGAAGCTTCCTTTTATGTTATTGCTGTCCCCACCCCGATCGATAAAAACAACCTTCCGGATTTAACTGCACTGAAATCGGCATCGAAAACAGCCGGTACCGTATTAAAAAAAGGCGATTACGTGGTTTTTGAATCCACCGTTTTTCCGGGAGCCACCGAGGAAATTTGTATCCCGATTATGGAAGAGGTTTCGGGCCTAAAATTTAAGACCGATTTTAAAGTGGGTTACTCACCGGAACGTATCAACCCTGGCGATGCCGTCCATACCCTGACCAACGTGGTAAAAGTTACTTCGGGATGTGATGCCGAATCGCGCGAAGAAATTGCAACGGTTTATGGAAGTATCATCAAAGCAGGCATTCATAATGCATCGAGCATTAAGGTAGCCGAGGCCGCCAAAATTATTGAAAATACCCAGCGCGATTTGAACATTGCCCTGATGAATGAGCTATCCATCATTTTTCAGAAGATGAAAATCAATACCTTTGAAGTACTCCAGGCGGCAGGCACAAAATGGAACTTTCTGAAATTCTACCCGGGTTTGGTCGGAGGACATTGTATTGGCGTGGATCCATACTACCTCACCTTTAAGGCCAACGAACTGGGGCACCTTGCACAGGTTATTACAGCAGGCCGGGCAGTCAACGATGGTATGAGCAAACACATTGCCACCGAATTTATAAAAGCCATCATTAAATCGGGGCGAAACGTCATTCAATCGCGTATGTTGGTAATGGGCATTACTTTTAAAGAAGATGTTAGCGATATACGAAACTCCAAAGTTGCGGATGTAATACACGAGTTGGAATCCTATGGCATACGCATCGACGTAATGGATCCGTACGCCGATCCGGAGGAAGTGGAGCACGAATACCAGATCAAACTCACGGATAGTCCTTCCTGCACCTACGATGGAATAATCTTGGCGGTATCACACAAAGAATACCTGAACCTGGATACTTCCTATTTTGATGGCATGCTGAATAAAGGGGGTATTTTTTACGATGTGAAAGGAGTCTACAAAAACCTAGCAGACCAATACGTTTATTTGAGTTTATAAGCCGGGGACGAAAACTCCTCAGAAATTTGAAGCTACTGATCAATAAAAAAGTAACCTTACCCGCATTCCAAAGTATAACGTTTGACCGATCAAATCACAAAACAACTAATGACCACAACGACGAACCAGGCAAAAAATTTCGCAATAATAGGTGTTGGAGGATACATTGCGATTCGTCATTTAAAAGCTATCAAGGAAACCGGCCACAAACTATTGGCTACACTCGACCCCAACGACAGTGTAGGCATTATTGACAGCTATTTTCCCGATAGTCACTTTTTCGTGGAATTTGAACGTTTTGACCGGCATGTGGATAAACTACGCCGCAGCGGAACCCAAATTCACTATGTAAGCATCTGTTCACCCAACTATCTGCACGACTCGCAT
This sequence comes from Bacteroidota bacterium, assembly GCA_003252385.1. GTDB lineage: Bacteria > Bacteroidota > Bacteroidia > Bacteroidales > UBA10428 > UBA10428. The sequence continues at coordinate 1,970 of QKEH01000120.1, forward strand.
ATACGTTTTGCACTCCGCTCGGGGGCCGATGTGATTTGCGAAAAACCCATTGTACTGAATCCCTGGAACCTTGATGCTTTGAACGAAATTGAAAAAGAATCGGGTCGTTCTATCTACAACGTGTTGCAATTACGCCTGCACCCTTCCATTATCGAATTAAAAAGACAGATCGAGCAAGGCCCTCAGGAAAAAATATACGACATTGACCTGACCTATATTACCAGCCGCGGCAGGTGGTATGATATATCCTGGAAAGGCGACATCCACAAATCAGGTGGAATTGCCACCAACATTGGAGTGCACTTCTTTGATATGCTCATTTGGATATTCGGAGGCGTGAAACAAAATATTGTTCACATGCTGGAAACCAACAAAGCCTCCGGTTATCTCGATCTGGAACGGGCACGTGTGAAGTGGTATCTGAGCCTCGATTACAACGACATTCCCGATAAAGTTAAAGAACAAGGCCAACGCACCTACCGTTCCATAAAAATGAACGAGAAAGAAATTGAGTTTAGTGGTGGATTTACCGATCTGCACACCGAAACCTATACCCAGGTACTCCAGGGGAAAGGCTTTCCGCTGATGGAAGCCAAGCCGGCCATCGAAACCGTATATACCATCCGAAACTCAACCCCCATAGGCTTAAAAGGAGAATACCATGAAATGTGTAACCGAATTAAATCAACTTAAATAAACAACATGGCACAAAAAGTAGCATTAATTACCGGTGTAACCGGGCAAGACGGCGCCTATCTGGCGGAATACCTGCTCAAAAAAGGATATATCGTTCACGGTACCAAACGGAGAAGTTCGTTGTTTAATACCGACCGCGTAGATCACCTGTATATGGATCCTCACGTGGAGAATCGCAATTTTATAATGCACTATGCAGACCTCACCGACTCTACCAACCTGATTCGCATTATTCAAGAAGTACAACCCGATGAAATTTACAACCTGGCCGCAATGAGCCACGTGCAGGTAAGCTTCGAAACCCCCGAGTATACAGGTAACGCGGATGGTTTAGGTACTTTACGTCTTCTGGAAGCCATCCGTATTCTGGGGTTGGTGAAAAAAACCAAGATTTACCAGGCTTCTACCAGCGAGCTTTATGGATTGGTACAGGAAGTTCCGCAATCGGAAAAAACCCCGTTCTATCCACGTAGCCCCTATGCAGTGGCCAAACTCTATGCTTACTGGATTACCGTAAATTATCGCGAAGCATATGGAATTTTCGGATGCAACGGTATCCTCTTCAACCACGAATCACCCATCCGCGGCGAAACTTTTGTGACTCGTAAAATTACCCGTGCTGTAGCTCGCATTGCGCTGGGCTTGCAGGATAAACTGTACCTGGGTAACCTCGATTCCAAACGCGACTGGGGACATGCCAAAGACTACGTGAAAGCCATGTACCTGATCCTTCAACAGGACAAACCCGACGATTACGTAATTGCCACCGGTGTTACTACCACCATCCGCGACTTTGTAAAAATGGCCTTCGCCGAAGCGGGTATCGAACTCGAATTCAAAGGAGAAGGCGTTCACGAAAAAGCAACGGTAAAAGCCTGTAAAAATCCTGAATATCAAGTGGCTATTGGTAAAGAAGTACTGGCTGTAGACCCCAAATACTTCCGCCCCACCGAGGTAGAACTCTTGATTGGCGATCCGACCAAGTCGAAAACCGTTTTAGGATGGGAACCCGAATACGATCTGGCCGGACTGGTAAAAGATATGGTGAGTTCCGACCTGAGATTGATGTCGAAAGACCAGTACTTACGAAAAGGCGGTTACCAGACCTTAAACTATTTCGAATAAAATCCGAACGGAGGGTTTCTGCAGGACAGATCGCTTTCTGAACTTAATGACCGTTCGCCCGATTGAATTTCACAGCGTATTCGTTGTCCAATACATAATGGCCGGGAATGCCCTGTGAAGTTCTATCCTAAAAGTTAACCCTTTTGCTTCTTGTAAAAACAACGTATTTGTTAAAACTACCGCTTAATGGAAAAAAACAGTAAAATATATGTGGCCGGACACCTTGGTTTGGTAGGCAGCGCCCTGGTACGCAACCTGACTAAAAAAGGATATACCCAAATTATCGGGCGTAGTATACAGGAACTCGACCTTACCGATTATCACGCGGTGCACGAGTTCTTTATGGCAGAAAAGCCCGACTATGTATTTCTTGCTGCCGCCAAAGTAGGGGGCATTGTAGCTAACAATACCTACCGGGGCCAGTTTATTTACGAGAACCTGCAAATACAAAACAACATCATTCATAATGCGTACCTGAGCGGAGTAAAAAAACTCCTGTTTTTAGGCAGTAGTTGCATTTATCCAAAAGCCTGCCCCCAGCCCATTATGGAAGAATACCTTCTTACCGATCCGCTGGAATACACCAATGAACCCTATGCGATAGCCAAAATTGCCGGGATTAAACTTTGCGAAAGTTACAACCTACAATACGGCACCAATTTCATTTCGGTGATGCCCACCAATTTGTACGGTACCAACGATAACTACGATTTGGAGAAATCGCACGTATTGCCCGCTCTTATCCGCAAAATGCATTTGGGAAAATGCCTGCTCTCAGGTAACTGGGACGCCATTCGGAAAGATCTGGACCGGCGCCCTGTAGAAGGGATTAATGGCCGGGCAACCCAGGATCAGGTTATGAATATCCTCAATAAATATGGCATTCAGGAATCCAATGGTTCCGTTCATGTTAGCCTTTGGGGTACCGGATCGCCCCGCCGCGAGTTCCTAAATTCCAACGACATGGCTGATGCCTGTGTATTTGTTATGGAAAATGTGGACTTCAGCGATTTAATTGAAAACCGTAAAAAAGAACTGGGCGAAATGGCCCAGAAGGAAATCCGCAATACCCATATCAATATTGGCACTGGCCGCGATTTGACCATCAAGGAATTGGCCGAAAAGGTAAAATCCATTGTGGGCTTCAAAGGCGACCTGGTTTGGGATAGTACCAAACCCGACGGTACCATGCAAAAGTTGCTTAATGTTGACAAAATCAACTCCCTGGGCTGGAAAGAAAGTATACAGCTCGATGAGGGAATTGCTACCATCTACGGTGAATATCAGCACGAGTAGCTGATAAAAGCATGAATTAAAGCTCGATAGGAGATTATTCCTATCGAGCTTTTCTTTGGTACCCTGCCTTACTGGCAATCTGCATTGGAACTTCCGGGAGTACCCCTGTCACCAGTGGAAAAAGCCACAAGGCTGGTGCACCAATTAGAACCCAACCGGGCATCGGATACATCGGCCACCGAAGGATCCAATTGCAACGATGCCCCATTCAGGTTGGTAAGAAACCCATCGGAACCATAATCTACCAGACAAACAATTGCATTTCCTGATGCTATGGAGGAATGGGTCGAAATCACCAGAGTATCACCACCATTCACCAGACTAATTCCGGAATATACGTAGTCTACTTGTGCAGCAGCCGATGCCGAAGCAGCCAGTACCGCGTACTGTCCAGGAGCCAGTATGACATCGGAGTGGATCTGGTGATGCTGATCGTTAGTCCCCCGGATCAGATACCAGCCATTAAGGTTGATACTGGCCTGGGTCGTATTGTACACTTCAATGTACTCGCCTTCGGCGTCGCCAAGCGCCGACGGATTGTACATAATTATCATCAGCTCCCCGGTCATGCTAGATTCCTGAACGGCTTCCGAAATCAGTACCACTACCGTATCCACCTCTTCATTAGCAGTGATTTGAATTCCGAGAGCTCCCAGGTTCCGTGCCGCATCAATATGTATCTCGTAGTGCGTACCCGGATGGGCATCACTTATGGAACCATTAAGAACCAGACTGTCTGCAAGGCCGTCCATATCGGTGTAATGCAATACGGCCTGAATATCCAGGGGCCCCGAATTGAAGAAACCGGATCGGGTTTCAGTCCTGCCAAATACCAAGCCGGCCTGCGCATTGCTCACCCGGGTTTCGTAATCGGAAAAATCGCGGATTACCCGGTCATCATACACCACACTCACCCCAATATTCGCCAGCGTACAGGTAAGGCTTACCTCCTGAGTTTGACCGGCAACTATGGAGAAAATTTCAGATTCGCCATAATAGTAGTCGTTCTCAAATTGTGCCGGAACATTGTTGTTGGAATGCGCCACTGCGATGTACGACCCCACCGGCAACTGAATGGGTCCCGTAATGTCCGAAGCATGGGTAAACCGCTGCACTTCCGATCCGTCCGAATGGTACAGCACCACAAGAAACTGTTCCGGGTGAGCGGATTTCAACTGGCTATAGGCATTGAACGCTCTTACTGAAATTCCCAGATTAAGCTGTAACGCACCCTGAGCCATAGTTGATGTAGTTTCTTTCTTGGAACAGGAACTGATTGCCAGAACCGCCACAAGCATACTTGCCAGCCCGAGGCCGGAGCTACGTAAATTTATCTTTTTCATATACTATAAGGTATTAAGGTTGGATTGGGATATCTTACCTAGAATTTAGCACTTATTTAACTAAATAACAATAGTTTAGAGATGGAGTCCTTAATACAACCAATCCATTACAGACTGTGCAATGGCTCCAGAGTTATCTTTTTTCCCGGAAAATGGCGGGTGTGAAAGAATTGCCACTATTTTTGCATTTATTTTCCGCAATCGCGATGAGAACACCCCTCCGATTCGGACAGACAAAAACAGTTCAAAAGGGTTAGCATGAAACGAATAAAAATTAAAGAAGCTCTCTTGCAGGGAAAAGCTGGAGACGAAATTCTCATTAAAGGATGGGTGCGTACCTTCCGAAGCAACCGTTTTATTCATATCAACGACGGATCAACCATTCACAACCTTCAGGCTGTTTTGGATTTTGAAAACTTCGACGAACAAGAATTGAAACGCATTACCACTGGTGCATGCCTGGCATTGGAGGGATCGCTGGTAGAATCGATGGGTAAAGGCCAGCATATTGAAATGCAGGTGACCAAATTTGAAATATTGGGAGAATGCGACCCTAACGTTTATCCGTTACAGCCTAAGAAACACAGCTTGGAGTTTCTGCGTTCCATTGCCCACCTGCGGCCACGCACCAATACCTTTGGAGCGGTACTCAGGGTACGGCATGCACTGGCTTATGCCATACATAATTATTTCAACAACAAAGGATTCTTCTACCTGCATACCCCAATTATAACCGGTTCCGATTGCGAAGGTGCCGGCGAAATGTTCCGGGTTTCCACCTTAGATCCCCGCAACCTTCCAAAGAATGAAGATGGTACCATAGACTATTCCAAAGATTTTTTCGGCCGCGAAACCAACCTGACCGTTTCAGGACAGCTGGAAGGTGAACTGGGCGCCATGGCCATATCCGAAATCTATACTTTTGGCCCAACGTTCCGTGCCGAAAACTCCAATACCCCCCGTCACCTGGCCGAGTTCTGGATGATTGAACCCGAAATGGCCTTTTGCGACCTGAACGACAACATGGATCTGGCTGAAGATTTCTTAAAATATCTGATCCAATACGCCCTGAACACGTGTGCCGATGACCTGCAATTCCTAAGTGCCCGCCAGCAGGAAGAGGAAAAAAACAAACCTCAGGATCAGCGCTCCATGGAACTGCTGGAAAAGCTGAAATTTATTATCGATAACCGCTTTGCCCGAATCACCTATACCGAAGCCATTGATATTCTGGAAAATTCGAAACCCAATAAAAAGGGGCAGTTCCAATTCCCTATTTCGGGCTTTGGCACCGACCTGCAAAGCGAGCACGAACGGTACCTGGTGGAGAAGCATTTCAAATGCCCGGTAATACTAACCGATTATCCCAAGGAAATTAAAGCCTTCTACATGAAGCAAAACCCCGATGGCAAAACCGTTCGCGCCATGGATATTCTCTTCCCGGGCATTGGTGAGATTGTGGGTGGCTCGCAACGTGAGGAAAGCTACGATAAGCTGCTGAATCGCATTCATGAACTGGGACTTAAGGAGGAAGATTTCTGGTGGTACCTGGACACCCGCCGTTTTGGAAGTGCCGAACACAGCGGATTTGGATTGGGTTTTGAGCGACTGGTACTTTTTGTAACCGGCATGTCTAACATCCGCGATGTAATTCCTTTCCCGCGCACCCCAAAAAGTGCCGAGTTTTAATAGCCACCCCCATGCCGGGGCAGGTCTTTTAGATGATATTTCTTTCCCCCACAGCCCTGAATATTCAGGGCTTTTTTTCTATTTTTATCCTCACAGAAAGAGTGAAGGTTGAGATCCGATGCTGAAACAGAAACTACAACAGAAATTACTTCAGAAGCTTTCGCCCCAACAGATTCAAATGATCAAACTGTTGGAAATTCCTACCATGGAACTGGAGCAACGCATAAAAAAAGAACTGGAAGAAAATCCCATTCTGGAAGAAGGCCGTGATGAAGAAGAAATGGATATCCGGAACGAGGAAGACAGTCGGACCGAAAATAAGGATACGGACAATGATGAATTCTCCATTGAAGATTACCTGAGCGATGATGATATTCCCTCGTACAAACTCAATGTAAACAATTACTCCAAAGACGATAAGCACGAAGACATCCCCTTTTCAACCGGATCAACATTTCACGAATTTTTGGAAGCCCAGCTGGGCTTACGCCAACTGGATGAACACGAACACAGCCTTGCCGAGTACCTGATTGGCAACATCGATGAAGACGGTTATCTGCGTCGCGAACTTAGTGCCATCGTAGACGACATGGCCTTTTCTCTCAATGTACATACCTCCGAAGAAGAACTTCTTGAAATTCTAAGGGTTATTCAGGATTTTGATCCGGTAGGTGTAGGTGCTCGCGATTTGCGCGAATGCCTGCTGCTGCAACTGCATCATAAAAATCAGGAAGCCGATGAAATTGGCCTGGCCCAAAAAATTATTCGGTATCACTTCGATGAATTCACCCGTAAACATTACGAAAAAATACAACTCCGCCTGGCGGTTGAGGAAGATGCCATGAAAGCCGCCATTGATGAAATATTGAAACTTAATCCTAAACCTGGAAGTGCCTTTAGCGATCCACTAAATAAAACCTCCATCGTAATTTTTCCCGATTTTATTCTGGATACCCATGAAGGTGAACAGGTTGTCACCCTCAGTTCCCGCAATACTCCGGAACTCCGGGTTAGCCGGAGTTATTCGGAAATGCTCCAGGCCTATGCCGAAAATAAGAACAAGCCCTCACTGGAACAAAAGGAAGCGATCTCCTTTGTAAAACAAAAGATCGATTCGGCCAAATGGTTTATCGATGCCATCCGGCAACGACAAAACACCCTCCTGCTCACCATGAATACCATTCTGGAATACCAGAAGGACTATTTCAAGGATGGTGACGAGGTTCTGTTGAGGCCTATGATCCTTAAAGATATTGCCGACCGAACCGGTTTGGATATTTCCACCATATCGCGGGTGGCTAACAGCAAATACATTCAAACCCATTTTGGAATCTTCCCGTTGAAATATTTCTTCTCCGAAGGGCTTCAAAACGAAGATGGCGAGGAAGTATCAAGCCGTGAAATAAAAAAGATCTTGCAAGAATGCATTGAAGGCGAAGAAAAACGAAGGCCACTTACGGATGACAAACTCACCGACATCCTGAAAGAAAAAGGGTATAACATTGCCCGGCGTACCGTGGCAAAATATCGCGAACAGCTGAACATTCCGGTTGCCCGTCTTCGAAAAGAACTTTAACTCATTTACTCCCCATTTTATGCGACTGGCCTCATTCATTTCCTACGCCCTACACCCCGTATTGATGCCTTCGGTAGGTATTCTTATACTATTCAACAGTGGTATGTATGGCACCCAGCTGCCGGAAGAGTTCAAACGTTTTGTTTACCTTTTAGTAATTCTGTGCACCGTTATTCTCCCACTAACCATTTTGCCGGTATTGATCCTGGCTAAAAACATTCACAGCATCACCCTCAACGAACGGCGCGAACGCCTTATTCCCCTTTTATTCACCGCCTTGTGTTTTTATTTCGCCTACCATCTGGTCGCGCGTTTTTCGCCTATCCGGGTGCTCAACCACTTTCTCCTGGCATGTTCCGTTTCTGTTGTAGTCCTCCTGTTGATTACCTCATTTTGGAAAATTAGCATCCATATGATGGGTATGGGAGGGATTTGTGCCCTGATAGGTGCATTATCGCTAGCCTTCCGGATCGATATGACTCTCTATCTGGCATTGGCCATACTGGCTACCGGAGCAGTGGCATCGTCACGGCTTAAACTAAATGCCCACCTTCCCACGCAGTTAACAGCCGGCTTCCTAACCGGCTTTGTAATTACGGGAACCATTCTTTTCCGCACCCTGCATTAACAGATCATCCAAAGCCATTAACATGCCCTCGTAGGTAATCTGGGGCAGGTTGAATACGGTTTTCGAACTTTCCGACCACCACTCGAGCGCCCG
>QKEH01000089.1 GCA_003252385.1 Bacteroidota bacterium
AAGCCTGAATTTCAACTCCAGCCTGACTTTTGGCAAGAGCCAACAATACAAGCTGGGTTTTAAAATACTAAATCTCCTGAACGACAGTAAAGAAATGGTGTACAAATCGTACCGTGCCGAAGATCAATACTTTAAAAAACGCAGTCCGGGCAGGAGCTTTACATTAAACTTTAGCTATTCACTGAAATAACCGAAGCTTCAAAACAACCTGATTGCGTGCATTGCGCGCGCTATCAGGACGTTGACCATTACTGATAAAAATATGAAATATCTAATCTATTGCCTAGCAGGGATCGGAATGCTGGCGGCATGCCATCGGTCCGGTTCCGATCGTGCAGATGCAGGCAGGCTGTATACAACGGAGCAGTTGTACCAGATCAAAACCTGGCGAAACCTGGACGAAGCACTGAAACAACCGGTCGATTCGATAATTAAACTGGTGTATTTCAAACAAAACGCGGACGAATTCCCAAAAGAAGTTCTTGGCTTCACGAATCTCAATGTGCTCGAGGTAACTTACAACTCCATTCGGGAACTACCCGATGGCATCCAGAAGTTACCCTATTTACAAAGCCTTTATTTACAGCAAAACCAATTCAGCAGTTTTCCGGAATCCATTATGGGAATAAAAAACCTGCAACGCCTGAGCTTGGCAGGGAACCAAATTCAGGAGCTTCCTGAGAATCTTTCGTCCCTGCACCTGCTCCGGGAACTGAACCTATCCGGCAATCGGATCCGGCAGCTTCCCGCATCCTTTTTTACAACTACTTCGCTGGAAGTGGCAAACCTGAGCCATAACCAGATTGCACACCTGGATGATGCGCTGAAGCAACTCACACAACTCAGGAAACTTTATTTGAATGATAACCAGTTCACCGAAATACCTTCGGTGATACGCCAGATGCCCAATTTACAGTTTGTGGATATCAGTGGCAACCATATACCCCGGGAAGAATTGATAGAATTTGTAAAGGAGAACCCACAATTAAAAATAGTCATCTGATTGGAGGCCTGTGCCCCGCAGGAAGGTGGGTTGAGCATTTTAACCCGTCCCTGCCCACAGGCAGCATATTGATACGCTGATTACCCCGATTGGGCACCAAAGCGTAGAAGGCTCCAATTGTAATGATGCTACGCGCTGTTCTGTTCAAATACACTCTTTGTAGTGTAGCCCCCGGTGCCCCCGGGGGTTTTTTATTATTTTCGTACACGGAATCAACAAGCCTATACGAGTATGCTCCTCCACCATTCAGAATACCTGCGCCCCCTGGTGCACTACAGCCTGCATGCCGGCCTTCCGGCGGTGGTGGCATGGATGTATTCCAAACCAACTGGCAAAAGCAGTTTCATAAAAAACTACCTGATCGTGCTGCTTACCATGCTCATTGACCTGGATCACCTCCTGGCCACGCCAGTCTTCGACCCCGGCCGGTGCAGTGTGGGATACCACCCCCTCCATACCATGTATGCAGCTATCGGCTATTTACTGCTCCTTATCCCATCCAGAACCCGAATGGTGGCGGTCGGCCTGCTGCTCCATTTACTTACCGACGGGGTCGATTGTTTTCTGATGAACTGCTGAGCTCGGACTTCGTCCTTTTTCAAAATAAATGAATATAGATATGGGTTTATTTACGGATATAAATATTTTTGCATAACGAAAAACTATCAATACAAATCAATTATGAAGCAACTGTTTATTTTTATTGCCCTTACCAGCATCCTGATGTCCGGATGTAAGCCGACCTCAGCCCCATCGGTTGAAAGTGGCACCCTTACTGTTTTTCATGCGGGCAGCCTTTCGGTTCCGCTACAGGAAATGGCCGATAGTTTTAAAGCCGGACATCCTGGAGTGGAAATTCTCATGGAGTCGGCCGGCAGCGTGGCCTGTGCCCGCAAACTCACCGACATGGGCCGTACCTGCGACATTCTGGCTTCTGCCGATTACACCGTGATTGACGAAATGCTCATCCCGAATTATACCAGCTGGAACATCAAATTTGCCAGCAACGAAATGGCCATTGTGTACCACGAGGGTTCCAAATACAGCCACGAAATTAATGCCGGAAACTGGTACGAGATCCTGTTGCGCGATGATGTGATTTTTGGTCGTTCCGACCCCAATGCCGACCCCTGTGGTTACCGGAGCGAAATGGTAGCCCAGCTGGCCGAGACGTATTACCAAATCGAGGGCCTGGCCAAAAAGATTACCGCCAAAGACAATGCTTATATCCGCCCCAAAGAAACCGACCTGCTGGCGCTTCTGGAGTCCAACACCATCGACTACATCTTCCTGTACCGCTCGGTTGCACAGCAACACGGTTTGAATTATGTAACGCTGCCGGATTCCATCAATTTGAAGAAACCCGAACTTCGCGAATTCTACAGTACGGCCAGTGTTGAAATTAATGGCAAAACCCCCGAGGAGAAAGTAACTATGACCGGACTACCGATGGTGTATGGCATTACCATACCCAACAATGCCACCAATAAGGAGCTGGCGCTCAAATTTATGAACTTCATTCTTTCAGCTGACAAGGGCATGGCCATTATGGAAAAGAATGGTCAACCCTCGATGATTCCGGCCTATTCGGAAAACTACGACTCCATACCGGATGCTTTAAAAGCCTTCGCAACCCGGTAAAACCTATACCACCGGAACCATTCCAAACTTACCTCCCGAACGGAGATTCAGAATAGTTGGATTACGGCTTCGCTCTCGTTTACTGCCCTGACCGGATACGTTCCGTCAGGGCAGTGTTTACAGGTTTATAGCTGCTCCATGCCATGCAACTGACAAAAAACACCCCACTTATTTTCCCACTTCTAGGTGGTTTGGTTTTGCTTTTTATACTTGCCCCTCTGGCAAGTATGCTTCTGTCCACCACACCCGTGCAACTTTTCGATACCTTGCACGAAAGCGAAGTAACGGCCAGTATCTGGCTTACAATATGGGTTTCCATGGCCACCACCCTTTTGTTTGCGGCCGGGGCCATTCCGCTGGCTTACATTCTGGCTCGTAAAAACTTTGCCTTCAAATCGCTGGTGAACGGTATTATCGACCTGCCCATTGTTATTCCCCATTCGGCAGCCGGTATTGCCATTCTGGGATTTATCTCGCGCAACTCTGCACTGGGCAAAGCCGCATCGCTTGTAGGGTTAAACTTCATCGGACATCCTCTGGGCATTGGTGTAGCCATGGCATTTGTGAGCATCCCTTTTCTCATTAATGCCGCCCGCGATGGTTTTTCCGGGGTGCCCTACAAACTGGAACAAGCAGCTCTCAACCTGGGAGCCTCCCCGGCAACGGTATTTTTCACGGTAGCATTGCCCCTGGCATGGAGAAATATACTTTCAGGGCTCATCATGATGTTTGGAAGGGGCTTAAGCGAATTTGGAGCTGTGATCATCGTAGCCTATCACCCCATGATTACCCCGATACTTATTTACGAACGCTTCAATTCCTTCGGATTGCAATATGCACGGCCGGTTGCCGTGATATTCATCCTGATTTGCCTGGCCTTCTTCCTGTTATTTCGCCTGCTTGTAAAGAAGAAATATGCTAAAACTTAAAAACCTTACCAAACAACTGGGCGAATTCTCGCTACACAATATCAACCTCGACATCGAACCGGGCGATTATTTCATCCTCCTGGGCAGGTCGGGAGCGGGTAAAACCATTCTACTGGAGCTCATTGCCGGCCTTCTGCAACCCGATTTAGGCGAAATATGGCTACAGGAAGAAATAATTACCCACACGAAAATACAGCTCCGAAAAGTGGGTATCGTTTTTCAGGATTACGCGCTCTTCCCCAATATGAATGTCAGGGAGAATATTGAATACGGACTCAAACGCGACAAACTGAGCCCGGCCGAGTGCAATCAGCGTATCGAAGAATATGCCCACGTTACCGAAATCAATCATCTTCTGCACCGGAATATTGATCATCTCTCGGGAGGCGAATTGCAGCGTGTAGCCATTGCCCGCACCCTGGTCAAAAAACCATCCTGCCTGCTACTGGACGAACCGCTGTCCTCGCTGGATGTTCAGCTCCGTGGTGGACTGCGCAACATGCTTCGCCAGATCAACAAAAGCGGCGTAACCATTCTGCACGTCACCCATGATTACCAGGAAGCTATTGCACTTTCCAACAAAGTGGCTGTTATCAATCAGGGAAGAATTATACAGTGTGGCTCTACCAAGGACGTTTTTCGGAACCCTGCCAACGAATTTGTGGCCAACTTTACCGGGGTAAAAAATTTCTTTCTGGCCGAATTCAAAGGAAATACCGCCCTGCTTAAAAACAACATTCAACTACACATCGTCAATCCGGATCGGCTTACCGAAGGAAAAGTAATTATCCAGAGTAAATACATTGTGGTATCGCCGGAGGAATTGAATTCCAGCTCCACCAATAATTTCAGGGGAGCCCTGCGCCAGGTGATCCCCCACCAAAGCAATTACGAACTGGTAGTGGATATTGGGGTGGAATTGTCGGTACTCATTTCGGAGGAATCGCTGCAGAAATATGCTTTTGCCCCCGGCACAGAGCTTTGGGTTTCCTTCAAGGCAAATGCCATACAACTGTTAGACTGATGCGCTAAATCTCTATCTTTGGCCTTCACTCTAAAAAACCGCCATGATTAATTTTACCAACTGTACCCTGGAACAAGTATCGGCGCACCAGGTTGGCAATAAAACCAATGGTGACGAACTGTACCTTTCGGACAAACCCATATCCGTCACTCAGCATCAGGAAGAACTGTTGCTCCGGTATTTCCTGAAACCTTTTAATCAGCCGGAATTTTACCATTTGACCTTCTCCAACGGCGATCATACCCTAAACCCGCTCTACCATTTTGCCAAATCGGTATTTTATGCACCGGAAAGCCTGCACGAAAATTCACGCAACATCGCCCAACACCTCTACGAAGTTTCGGAACACCCTAACATAAAGGCCGGCGATGTATTCATAGCCGAACTGTCGGGGATTGAGCTCGACGGACAACTGGTGGAAGCCGTAGGGATTTTTAAGTCGGAGAACAAGCACGCCTTTCTGCAGTTGGAACGGGGAGCTAGCAGTTGCGCCCTACAATGCCTCGATGGCATCCATATCGACAAACTGGATAAAGGTTGCCTGATTATTAACTTAGATGAAGATAAGGGGTATAAAGTATGCATTGTAGATAAGGTAAACAAGGGCGACGAAGCCCAATACTGGAAAGAAAATTTTCTGCAACTTGAACCCTGCAACGATAAATACCATCAGACCAAAGATTTCCTAAGCATAGCGCGGCAATACGTCACCAAGCAGATTGCCGAAGAATTTGAAGTGGAACAAACGGATAAAATCGATTTATTGAACAAATCGGTAGAATACTTTAAAACCCACGAACAGTTCGATAAACAAGAATTTGAGGAGCAGGTTTTTCAACAACCGGAACTCATTGAATCCTTCCAAAAGTTCGACCAACACTACCGCGAGGAGATGGAATGGGATCCTGTCGACACGAGTTTCGAAATATCGCCACAAGCCGTTAAAAAACAGTCTCGGGTATT
>QKEH01000077.1 GCA_003252385.1 Bacteroidota bacterium
ACAAAGGCCACAAAGAAGAACGCGAAGAACACGGAGGGTTTTTAATTGTTGTTTTTTTTTAACGCTGTCAGGTGCTACGCACGCTAACAGGTTGCGAACACGCTGCCGTCCATTCAAAAATAATCCATCATCAATCATCAATCAAAAGGCGATTACAAATCGCCTCACCCGGTGATTCGGTCCCCCTGCCCTTTGCCGGTCACGGTGGCGAGCACATAGCCGAGGTAGCTTTTCAGGCTGAGGTTTTAGGGTAGGCTGTATGATCTGATCAATTATTCCCAGTCAGAATCCTTCGTACGTGTTCAACCACATAAGCTAACTCCTCTGTTGTCATAAAAGGATATAATGGAAGGGTAACATTGCCTTTCCATGTTCTTTCGGCATTCGGATAATCTTCTGGTTTGAGGTGGTAGCGTTGCTTGTAATAGGTCATTTGATGTAGCGGCTTGTAGTGTACGGAAGTGCCAATGCCGGCTTCTGCCATCTGTTCAATAAAGCTATTGCGATTAACCGGAGAGCCGGGTTTAATCACGATTGGAAACAGGTGCCAGGCATGGTTGTTAAAAGGTACATGACATACGGGTAAATCGATTTGCCCGAGATCTGCCAAATGTTCAAAGTAATATTCAACAACTTTTTGTCTTTCCTGACGGAAAAGTTCAGCATTCTCCAGTTGAGCCAGTCCGATGGCTGCGTTAATGTCGGGCATATTGTATTTATAACCGGCCTCAACCACATCATATTCCCACGAGGGTTTTGAACTGGTAAAACGATCCCACACATCTAAGCGCATTGTTTTTACCCTTGCATATATCTCATCGTTGTTTGTTGTTAACATGCCGCCTTCACCTGTGGTAATGGTTTTATTGGCATAAAAACTAAAGCAGGTAATGTCGCCCATACAACCCACCATCTTGCCATTTAAGCTGGCAGGAAAAGCATGGGCTGCATCTTCCAGTATTTTAATGCCATGTTCTTTGCAAATATCGAGGATGCCCTTTTGGCCATTAATCTCCATTGGTGCTGCCTGTCCTCCAAAATGGACAAGCACCAGATATTTCACTTCAGGGTGACTGGCAATAGCATCTAATAAAATTTGCGGGGTAATGAGGTTCGATCCATATTCCGTATCCAGCAAAACCGGATCGGCATGTAGGTAGCGAATGATCTCGGCTGATGATGTAAACGTCATAGATTGTACAAACACCTTATCGCCCGGCTGAACCCCCAGGGCTTCTAACCCCAAATGTAAAGCTGCCGTACACGAGTTTACCACGCAGGCATGCTTGGCATTTACCTGTTCGGCAAACCGTTTTTCAAATTCGGCGGCTTTGCCTGCGGTAGTCAGCCATCCACTATCCAGTACTTCTTTTACGTACTTAAACTCGTTGCCGATAACCGGCACTTTGGCAAAAGGGATCTTTAACTTTTGGCTCATCGCGTAATTACTGTTTTTATGGTTGCAAATATAATCTTTAAGTCGCCAGTCAACGATTGATTATTGACATAGTCGATGTACAATTCCAGTTTTTTGGGAAGAATCTCATCCCGATACGTTTGCTCTGGATTGTTTGATTGTGCCAATATTTCTTCTTCATTACGAAATTTGATAGAGGCATTATCGGTAATCCCCGGCTTAACACGATGTACTATCACCCACTTTTCCGGGTAAACTTGTGTCCATTTTTTCACTTCCGGGCGAGGACCAACCAACGACATATCTCCTTTCAATACATTGATTAACTGAGGCAATTCATCCAACTTGGTTTTGCGCAACAGTTTCCCGAATGGTGTAACGCGCGACTGGTCGCCTGCGTCAAAGCTCCCTTCCTTTGTCATTGGCTTTACCCTCATCGAGCGGAACTTTAGTAATTTAAATTCCTTACCGCCTAGTCCTATCCGCGCTTGAATAAAAAACACGGGGCCGGGCATTGTGATTTTTATCATCAGCGATGTCAGCAGGAAAACGGGGAATAACAATATTATTCCTATCATTGATGCACTAAAATCAAATATTCGTTTAAACATGCTTTAATAATACGATTGAAAAGTTATGGAGGCAGACTCCCTAACCCATTTCTGGAAGCTGTTTAATCAGCTTATACATTTTGCGATTGGGGTAAGTGATGAATTCGTAAAAGACTCCATATCCGTTTTTACGATAAAAGGCAACTACGCCTTCGTTGTTTTCGAAATCGGTTGTAAGTGCCACTTTCGTGCAACCCCTTTTCATGGCTTCCACTTCGAAGTAATTAAGCAATCCTTTTCCTACTCCATTCCCTTTTTCAGTTGGCAATACCGCTATCGACAGCAACTCGGCATAATTGCCATCGTCTGCCGGATGGGCTTGTTTTGTCAGGTTTTTAAGTAACCGGATGATTGCCTTGGGTTTGGTGAAAATTAGCTTAAGTGCCACCAAAAGAAAGCCTCTACAATTAGCTGAAAGCAATCGACGATTGTAACCAGTTGCCTGCATACTCCCTGTAGCAAATCCTACAAGTTTCCCTTGAGTATTGATTGCACAAACGGCGATCGATTCTTCGAATTGCAATACGGCTCTGTAATAGGTTCTTAAAAAAGGTAAACCTAAAGCAGTTAAAAAAAAATCATCAAATGCCAGCTGGTGCGTGGTTGCCAGCAGTTCATATTCAGACGGATAAACAGTGCGATACTCCATTATTTTATTGTTTCCTCAATAATTTTGACCAGGCGTGGCAAGTTCCTTTGCTTCGAAAAGTGTTCCATGGCATACTGATATCCTCTCTCTCCGCGCAAATCAAGTTCCTTTTGGTCGGTTTCCCTTATTTTTCTCATCATAGTTGCCAATTCATCAACCGATTCCGGCTCTACCACCCATCCACTGCCTGACTCTGTCACTGCTTGGGCTGTATCGCTGTCGGGGTCAACACTCGCTAGTACTGGTTTTGACGAGAACATATAGGCCGGCAGCTTTGAAGGTATTGAACTTAGCGCGGCACCCTTTTTAATTGGTAAGATCATTACATCTGATTTACCTTGCGTCGCCGAAACTTTCCCTTCGGGTACGGGCCAAAACTCGATCAAAGCCTTTGGGTGTTGGTTGGCTTTTTCCTGCAGTTGGTTTTTCATGGAGCCCGAACCGGCAATAACCAAACGGGAATCATTGAACCCTGCTTGCACAAATGCTTCAATAACCGTTTCCAAACCGGCTACCGGACCAATATTCCCCAGATACATAAATGTAAAAGCAGATTCTGTTTCCTTGCCTATTTTTACATCCTGGATAAAATCTGACTCATCCTGCCAATTGCAGACAACC